>CAYXBO010000039.1:0-9537 GCA_964463195.1 uncultured Christensenellaceae bacterium
ACTAACAGTATGCACGTTAAAACCTTGGAAATCAAAGCATCACAGGAAACCGAAGCCTTTATTGCGGAATATGCGGAAAAAATTGCGGTAAAATGCATAAAAACCGTTGACGGAAACAGACGTTTATTCACTTTTTCGGACGCGTCCCGTTCAAAAGTCACAAGCGCCGCGGCAGACACTGCCGCCCGCTTAGCCGTTTGGTTCCTGAAGCCGAAGGTGGTTGCAAAGCAGCTTAAAAATATCGATATTTCCGAAGAAATCGCAGCAATTCTCGGCGCGCTTACGGCATACAGACAAACCGAGGAATTGAAAATCTCCGCCGACCTCGTTAAAGATTTTTCCATAATAAACATCGACAGCGCGGCTAATTTTATCTGGAACAGCTTAAAGGAAGAATGGAAAGACCTAGGCGACCTTGCCGCCCGTCTTTACAAGCAATGCCAGACCAAGGACGAGGTTTACGAACTGATTACCTTTTTGCTTGGACTGGAAAGCGAGCGCGCGGGCGCGGTGAGAATTGAATATCCGGATAAGGTTTTTCTGGACGAAAAGCCCTTCCCCGTTGCCGCCGTTTTCAAAAACCCCGAATACTCTTTACTCTATACCGCCTTGATGTGCCGTCCGGAAAGCATCGTTATCACTTCCCCCAAAAAGTTCTCGCAGGAAATAGTGACCCTTATAAAAAACCTCGGCACCCGCCCGTCTCTTTAATCTTCTATAACCGCTTCAGCAACCTCCGCCTTGCTCTTCTTAAGACCGACGAAGAATATTACCGTCATAATTGCCGTAACTATCATTGCGAGAAAGTCGGCAATGGGCGCCGCAAAAAGTATTCCTTCGACACCGTAGAAAATCGGCAGCACGCAAATAAGCGGAATAAAGCAGATTATATCGCGGATTAAGGAAGCGAGCACTGCGAACACCGGTTTCCCGACCGCCTGAAAGAATATCGACGACACCTTTATCGTGCAGGTGAACGTTACGAGCGCGAGGAATATTCTGAAGGTCTTTCCCGCAAAATCCCAATAGTCGTCTGGGTTGGGGATGTTCGTGGGTTTGCCGAAAATACCCACCACCGCGTCGGGCGCCGCCTCAAACAGCACCGTCGCGATTATCCCCACTCCGAGCGTGCACAGCAATATGGAGCTATACAGCTTTTTAATTCTGTCGAAGTTTCTCGCACCCATATTGTAGCCGATTATCGGCTGGCAGCCGAGAACGATTCCCACTACGATATTGATAACGACGGTAAACACCTTACTCTCTATTCCTATTACGGCAATCGGAATATCCGCGCCGTATCTGGACATGGAACCGTATTTTGCCAGCATGATGTTGCATATGAGGGAAATAATAACTATCGTCATCTGCGTAATAAGCGAGGATAAGCCCAGCTTGAAAACCTCGCCGAACACCCTCAAATCCGGAATAAAGCTCTTCAAAGTCAGCTTGAAGGTTTTGGTGCGGAACAGGTAAGCGACGCTTATTACGAAAGATACGACCTGTCCTATGACCGTCGCCCATGCGGCGCCGGACATTCCCCATTTGCATGCGAAAATGAAAATCGGGTCGAGAACGATATTGACGATTGCCCCCGAAAGCATGGAACACATTGACCATGCAGGACTGCCGTCCGCGCGGACTACGGCGTTAATCATATTTGACAGCATAAATACCGGAAAGAAGCCCAGAATGATATCGAAATATTCTATAGCGTAGCCGATACTGTTTTCCGACGCGCCGAACAGCGTTAAAAGCTCCCGTTTAAGCGGATAGAACACGGCGAGCAGTATAACGCTGGTAATAAGAGTAAGAACCATACCTGTTCCCACGCACTTATGAATTGTCGCTGTGTCGCCCTTCCCCTGACGGATATTCATGAATGCCGCAATTCCGTCGCCGAAATACCAGGCGAAGCCCTGCGCGATTATGAATATCGGAAAAACCACGCCGGTTGCGGCGTTCCCGAGCGTAGACAGCTCGCTGTTTCCTATAAATATCTGGTCTACGATATTGTAAAGAGCGCTGACGAGCAAAGAAAGAATGCAGGGAATACAAAACTTAAGCATAAGCTTTGAAATCTTTTCCTTACCCAAAAACTCCGAACTCTGTAAATTTGACATAATGCCTCCGATAAAGCGGTATTCGTCTTTGTCGGAGTAAAGAACGTCTGAAACCTGCGAAGAACATCTCGCTCGGTGCCGACTTAAGTCGAGTGCGTTTTTGCTTAGCAAAAACACGCAGTGTCCCAACCGAGCTATTTTCCTGCTATCTCAAGGTAAACGACCGAAAGCGTAGCGGCGCTACGTCGAGCGAGTTTAACGCCGAGAGAGCCGAAAAGAGACGGTTGAGATGTGCTCAACTTGGGTCGGCAGCGAGCATTAAAAAAAGCGTAGAATTGTCGAAATTCTACGCTTTAAATTAGCTGTTCAACTTTAATAATTATATAGGATTTTAGTTGATTTGTCAAACGAAATCAATCAATTCTCTCCATAACAGGCAAGTCGTCTATGCCAGCTCTTACCTCTATTGCCTGACCGCCTTTATAAATCTGGTCGTTTAATAAATTCTTCCAGTAATAGCCGCCGGGGAGATAGATGTCGCGTTTCCTCTGCAATTTTTTGAGAACCGGCGCAACTATGTATTTATCGCCCAGAAGGAACTGGTCGGTTACGGTTTCCAGCCCCTGATTGGGATAACTGTATTCCATATAACGCATTATAGGTTCTCCGGTCTTTGAGGAATCTTTGGCAAGCTCAAGGATATAGTCGACAAGCTTCTCGCGTTTCCCGAGAGTATCCTTCAGCTTGTCGGTGAACTCCTTGGAAATTTCCCACACCGGCAGAGAAAACTGCATTGCGGGCATGAGCGCCGCGCATTGCACGCATCTTATCATAAACTCTCTGTCGCGCTTCTTCACTCCGTTTGCAAACCGGATAATTCCGCCCCCAATCATATCGGGGCAGCAGAAGGCGTGCCCGATTATACCCTGCGCCAAAGCTTCCGGAATGAGAGAACCCAGTCCGTTTCTCCTGCTCCATGTGGGCATTCTGTCGGATATCCTCGAAATAAAGCCCTGCCCGCAATTGTTGAAGGACGCTCTCACCTCACTGAAGGAAAAAGCTTCGGCAAGCTCCGCCCAACAATAACTCTGTCTTACTGCGGAAACGTTTCCGTAGGTTCTGTCGTCGTCGCGGTAATACTTTGCGTCGCCCGCGTCGAATTTGAACCCGTCAACGCCGTAGGTTTCACGAAGGCGGTTCAGTTCTTCCGTAAACCACTCGACTGCAGAGGGATTGGAAAAGTCGATAACTGCAGAGCTGCCTCTCCACCATTTTCTCACGGCAAT
The DNA here is from genome assembly GCA_964463195.1 of uncultured Christensenellaceae bacterium. Taxonomy (GTDB): domain Bacteria; phylum Bacillota; class Clostridia; order Christensenellales; family DTU072; genus CAYXBO01. The sequence continues at coordinate 3,350 of CAYXBO010000039.1, forward strand.
AGCTCCCGTCGCGTCCCTGACGAGAAGGTTGTTATCCGCGAGATACTGGAAGTTTTTGGAATTCTTACTCACAAACGGCACTACCCACAGCACGATGTCAAACCCGAGCTTTTTTAGCATTTCAATCATCTTCTTCGGATTTTCAAACTTCATCATATCGAAATTCCAATCTCCGAAATCGCTCTGCCAGCCGTCGTCTATTATGAGCTCGCCGGAGGGAAGTCCCGCCTTCAGGAGACCTTCGGCGTAATTCAGGATATTTCTTTCGCTCTGGTCCGTGCCGTACGCCATCCACGTACAATACTGCGGATAGCGGAAGCTGTTTTCGGCGGGCATATTTCCGGCGGGCTTGAAAAAGGTCTCGACCGCCTTCATGTAAGCGTGCTTCAGCGTCCCGAGATTGTCCTCGAAATAAATCTGCGCGTTACCGCGCGACTCGACAATCATGTAGCCGAGAGTAACGGTTACCGTCATCCCCTCCTCGCACCATATGTAACGACCCTTGCTCGATACGAGAAAGCTCGCCGTCTGATTATTGCTCCGCGAACGGGAAATGTTTATTCTTTTGAAAACCTTAAATCCGAACGGCATCTTATATCCGTCGGACACCATTCCACCGTACCAGTACTCGCCCTTCTTTATTCTTGTACCGATATTCATTTGCTGCCTCCGATTAAAGTTAAAACGTTGTAGGTTCCGTTTTCCAAATCAACGCGCATTTTCATGGCTTCGCCGTTTTCAAAATAGACGATTTCTATACCGTCGGAAGTCATATTTACGCTTTTTATCAGCGGTTTATCCCGTTTCATTGCCTTTTTAACGGCGTCGAGCGCAGTCGCGTCGTATTCCGACATATCGTCCGACACGAACACTACGTCGCCGAACATGGAATTTATCTTGGAAATGAGAAGCTTCTGTTCCTCGGTGAACCTCTGATTGCTGTTTCTCAAAATCATAACGTCCGGGTCCGAGAGAAAAGCGTTTTCCGACAGTCCGCGGCGGTATATCGTATTGATTAAGGAGGAAACCGTGGAAACCACCTCTTTATTTGAATGTTTCGCGATAAAATTATCCTCAAACGAAAGCGCAATATCCGCGCCGGTTCTGCACATATCCACTCTGCCGAACGCAGCGCCCAGAGGTACTCCGCAACCGAGAATGAACTTGTTGCCCAAGGTTTCCCTCAAGAAATTCATCGCCTCACACATAATCTGCCCGCGGCTTTTTCCGGCGCGCGGCTCCATGCACTCCGCGTATAAAAAGTCCAGTTTCACGAGGTCGTAGCCCCATTCGTAAACTACCTTTTTGAGACACTCCGCTATATAATTTTTCGCTTCGGGAATATAAAAATCGAGCGTATACGCGCCGCCCCAGGCAATAGCAGACAGAATGGGTTTGCCCCTCCAATCGCGAACCAACCACTCGGGATGCTCCTTCACAACGGAAGAGTTTCTCGCGGCGACGAACGGCGCAAGCCAAAGCCCCGCCATATAACCCTTTTCGTGGATTTTATCGGCTAGGAATTTCATGCCGTCAGGGAACTTTTCCGTATTCACGCTCTGCCAGTCGCCGACAGCCGTCTGCCAGCCGTCATCTATCTGAAAGACGTTGGCGAGCCGTCCGACCGCAGCGGACATGGATTCCAAATCCCTTAACGCAATCTTTTCGTCGATTTTTCCGTAATAATTATACCACGAGGTATAACCGGTGAGCTTTTTGGGGCAATCGGGATTTTTCGGAAGCTTCATTTCGGCAAAATACTTTTTGAACGCCGCAGAATACCCGTCGTCTATGCGAATTATATCCATTGCGGTAAAGGGAGCAAAGACGCATTTTCCGTCCAAATCCTTTTCAACCGTAACCGTGCCTCTCGGCATATCGAAATTGAAACGGGTAAAGCCTTCGGCTTCCGAAAGAGAGCCGAATAAAATTATATCGTCGTCATCCTGAGATTGGCGGACGTAAGCGTAGGTATAGCCGTGAAATACGCCCCTGTCGCCGGTGTAATTTTTAAAATCGTAATCCCCGCAGCATGCGGTTATTTTACGCAAAAACCCGTGTCTCGTCAGTCTGCTCAGCCCTCTGTCCGCGGAGGAAGCGTTCATCTCGTAACACTTCGACCAAGACTGATAGCCGTTCAGAAAAACAAAACTTTCGGGTTCAAAACGAAAACTGTAGGTAAGGCTGAGAGAAATGAGCCTGAGCGGCGCAAAAGGAGCTAATACCAGCTTTAAATGCTCGTTCTGAAACTCCTCGACGATTATCTCGAAATCGTCGTTTTTGAGCGTGTTTCTGACGTATTTTTGTCCGTCGCGCTCAAAAGTGACCGCTAAAGCAAATTTCTCCAGCATATTCCTCTATTCAGTCTGAAATTAAGCTTTTTTCTTGAGAGTGCTGTCTTTCAGCTTATAGTTCGCCGCAATCTTCTTGAGGGAAGCTATTGCACTCTTAAGATTGGATTTGGATTTGTAATCCTCGGACGCGGCTACCCTCTGGCTGTTCTTTGCAAACAGTCTGAAACGGAACAGACCCGCCTTGTCCTTATACAATTCAAACATAGCCTTGCCGAATTTAGGAGCGTAATCTTTGATAGGCTCTTTTCCGCAGTTATCGAAGATATCCGCTTCAGCGCAAGCGTTCATAACGGCCTGTACGCCGTTCTTGCAGCTGTCCTTTGTGGAATAGCCCTGGCTTCTTCCGATTAAGAAACCGTGGAAGGAACGGAAAGTGAAATAGAAATCCTCTTTGCCCTTGTAGATTTCGACGATACCGGGACGGGTAACGGATACTTCTTCCTCGGCGAGGTTGTCCTCGGTAATAACGACTTGCTCTTCCTTAACCGCCGCTTTCGTCGCCTTCTTGTCTTCCGCCTTAGCTGCGGGCTTCTTCTCTTCGGCTTTCTTCGCCGCGGGTTTTGCCTCTGCCTTAGCTGCCGGCTTCTTCTCCTCGACCTTCTTCGCTGCGGGTTTTACTTCCGCTTTTGCTGCCGGCTTCTTCTCCTCGACTTTCTTCGCCGCAGGTTTTGCCTCTGCTTTTGCTGCCGGTTTCTTCTCCTCGACCTTCTTCGCTGCGGGCTTTGCTTCCGCTTTTGCTACGGGTTTCTTCTCTTCGACTGCTTTTTTCATGGTTTTCTCCTCGACTGCTTGTTTTGTTTTCTTTTCTTCAACTGTTTTTTTGGTTTGCTTCTCTTCAACTGCTTTTTTCATTCTTTTCACCTCAACCTATTCCTAATCCTTATTCTTCGACGCTTCCTTCTTCATTCTGTTCGGCGCTTGCCGCTTCTTCGGAAACCGCTACGGGCTTCACGGCTTTTTTGGTAGTGCGCTTTTTAGCGGGAGCTTTCTTTTTCTTGACCTCTGCGGGCTTTTCTTCCTTAACCGCTTCCGCTTCTTCAGCGGCGGTCACGACAGGCTCTTCGGCTGCCGCTTCCGGAAGGACAGCTTCCGCCTCTTCGGCTTTAGCTTCTACGACAAGCTCTTCCTTGGTTTCTTCCGCAGGTTCCGCTTTACCCTCTTCTTCTGCCGGAGCTTCGCTTACTCCGTTTGTCTCGGCGGTGGCTTCCGCGGGAGCTTCGGCGGTTACCGTCTCCTCGGGAACAGCTTCCACCTCTTCCTTTGCCTCTTCTGCCGGAGCCTCTTGGGAATTGCTTTCCGCCGCGTTATCCGAAGCACTGGGAGCTTCCTCTCCGTTTTGCGGTGCGTCCTTCTTCTTGCGTCCCATTAAGGAAACTACGATAAGCAACACTATTGCGATAGCAATAATAATCAACAAAATGTATTCATCTTTGATAAATTTGACGAATTCGTCGCCTGCTGCCGATAATAACATGAGCAACTACTCTCCTATTGCATCATAATTTTAGCTTATTATAACATATGCGCACACGGCAGTCAACCGTTAAGAGAAAATAGCTGAAATTCTCAATTGACTAGTCGGGCGGGAAGGAATATAATTTTTTTATGGATAATTTATTCGGACAGCGCGTAAAGCTTCATACCGATTGTTTTCACGACGATACGGCGTGGACGGAACGCTATATCAAAAGAAATACGGCACCTGACCGCACGGTTACGTTATCTGACGACGACGGAAAAATCGCCGCCGCACTCTATCTCGAGCCTATGGAGCTCGCGGTAAAAGACCGCCGCATACCCTTTAAATTCATTAACTGTCTGGGCACCCGACCGGACCTCAGATACCGCGGTTACGCCACCCGACTTTTGAGAAAAACCTTTGAAATTTTCCGTGATATTCCGCTTTTCGTGCTTTTGCCGTTTAACGTGGAATTTTATATAAAACAGGGTTTTGTGCCCCTGAACCTTACAGAACGGGTGCCTATTATCGGAAATTCCGAATTGGAATTCAGGAATTATACGCCAGACGACTACGAGTTTTGCAAATCGGCTTACGAGACTTTCGCAAATCGCTTCGACGCTCACGCCGTCCGAGAAGAAAGCTTCCTTAAATGGAAATTCATAGAGGAAAACGACGACAACGCAATTAAAATAATTTTGAAGGACGGAACGGCCGTCGGCTACGTCTGTTTTTCCGAAGAATACCGTATCGGCGAATACGCAATGCTCCCTCCGTACGACTCACCGGAAGTGCCGGCGTTCAAAGATTCGGAGCGTCTTCTGTTCGGTTCCGGAAATCCTTTCATGCTCGCAAGACTTGCAAACGTAAAAGAATTGCTCGGAAAAATTCCATACTCCGAAAGCTTTTCCGGTAAGCTCGAATTCAATCTTTCGGACGGCATTTTGTCAGAAAACTGCGGAAAATACACCATTTTAATAGAAAAAGGCAACCTCACAAGCTTTTCTTTTAACTCACAAACAGAAAACGGAATTGACACTCTCACGGCGGAACAGCTGACTTCTCTTGCGGTAGGCTGTTTCTGTTCCGACGATAATACCGTTGCGGAAAAAATCAAATCCGCATTCGATAAACGCAATACTCTGTTATTTGATATTTTTTAAGGTTTTTATCTGAAAATTACTCCTTATCCGCCGAATTTTCTTCCGTCGCTTGGGTGTCCGGATTCTCTTTTTCTTTTCTCAGCTGCTCCATCATAGCTTCTATTTCCTCTTTGGAAAACCCGCTGTCCTTTGCAGCCTCGTCGATATCCGTACCCTCAGACTCCTTAGCTTCAGGCGCATGAGAGGCCTTCACAAGTCGGATTATCTGCAAAACAAGCAGAGCGAGAAGCGGCACGACTATTATGAAAATAAACCCGAAAATATTGGATATCAGCTTGTATAAAAACGTCATAACGGGCATCTTGTGAGAATATACCGATACCACGTCGGTCAAGGGAGTGGGCGCGTCCTCTGCCGGAGCGTTATCCCCTTTCGTCACGATATAAAACCTCCCGTTCTCTTCATACGGAGCTTTGACGATACGGTGCGTAATGGGCTGACCTTTAAGAGCGCCCGCGTCCTCTATAAAGGTAACCACGTCGCCCACGGCTAAATCCGTTTCGTCTCCGTTAAAGTTCTTACATAGAATCAGGTCTCCGACCTTAATATCCGGCTCCATGCTGTCCGTAACGATGTAATAAATCCTGAGCCCGAAAACAGACGGTTCTTTGCCCTGCGCTTTCTGTACGAACACGGAAACAATCAAACCCAAAAGAAAGACTACCAAAACCACGGCTATGATTTCGGTAGTCCATTTGCAAACTTTTTTGATTTTGGCGCGTTTGACTTCCTTAGAATCTGACGTCATCATTCTTCCTCATAGAAGAGAATGCGCGATAAATGTTCTCAAGAGTTTTCTGCGCGTTTTTACTTTCGCCGACCTTGTTTTCTTTATTGTACTTGAAGCGTGAGCTTATCATTCTGCGGGCAACCAGATACTTGTCGTCGCCGGACGCTTCCTCGGGGTCGAACGGCTTCGTCTCCGTCTCTTCCTCCTCGGTGGGTCCGAGAAGCGTATACTCTTCGATATCGGGAATCTGGTCGTCCACGTCGAACTGGTTGCCGACGGCGCCGAGCGCTCTGTTGAACACCTCTTCCATAGCCTCCGCCTCGTCGATTGGAAGAACGGTAAGGTCTTCCTCTTCTTCGGCTTTTTTAGCGGCGGCTTCCTCAGCCTCTTTGGCGGCAATAATAGCTTCTTCCTCTTTTCTGAGCGCAATAAGCTCGTCTGCCTTCTGACGGATGAGCTCGTCGAGCTCTTCCTGCTGCTTT
>CAYXBO010000040.1:0-9385 GCA_964463195.1 uncultured Christensenellaceae bacterium
ACGATAAAGACTCTCTTCTTATCCATTACGTGCTTCAACTCGTCGAGTGCGACGGGGAGGCATCCTTTTTTGATATAAACCTTTTGAGGCGCTTTAAACCATAGCATATTTTCTCTCCTTTCTGCTACCGTTTTCACGTTCAATAAATGTTTCACGCCGACGTTTTCGCTGACGCTGTTGCCGCCCCAGGAACCACATCCCAAGGTGAGGGAGGGGGCGAGCTTGAAGTTGTAGATGTCGCCGATACCGCCCTGCGAGGAAGGGGTGTTGATGAGGATACGGCAGGCTTTCATTTTCTCCTGGAAAACTTCTATTTTCTCTTGTTCCGTCAGAACGTTTATATAAAGGGAAGCAGTGTGACCGTAACCGCCGTCCGCGACGAGGTTTTCGGCTTTTGATATGGCGTCCTTGAAATCTTTGGCTTTATACATTGCGAGAACGGGGCTCAGCTTCTCGTGAGCAAACTCCTCGGAAAGCTCCACGCTCTTTACTTCGCCGATAATGATTTTGGTGGATTCGGGGACCTTGACTCCGGCAAGCTCGGCAATCTTCGCCGCTTTCTGTCCGACGATTTTTGCGTTTAAGGCGCCGTTTATGAGAATGGTCTTTCTGACCTTTTCCGTCTCGGAGGGGGAGAGGAAGTAGCAGCCGCGTGCTTGAAATTCCTTTTTGACCTGGTCGTAAACGTTCTGGTGAACGATTACGGACTGCTCGGACGCGCAAATCATTCCGTTGTCGAAGGTTTTACTGTGGATTATCGAGTTGACGGCAAGAAGAATATTCGCCGTTTCGTCGATTATCGCAGGAGTGTTTCCCGCGCCGACGCCGACCGCCGGCTTGCCGCTCGAGTACGCGGCTTTGACCATTCCGGGGCCGCCGGTCGCAAGAATGATGTCCGCTTCCTTCATGAGAAGGTTGGTAAGCTCGAGGCTCGGAACGTCAATCCAGCCGATAATTCCTTCCGGAGCGCCCGCTTTAACCGCCGCCTCAAGTACGAGCTTTGCTGCGGCAATGGTGGAGCGTTTGGCTCTCGGGTGAGGGCTTATAATCATACCGTTGCGGGTTTTTAAGGCGAGAAGGGTTTTGAATATCGCCGTGGAGGTCGGGTTGGTCGTGGGGATTACCGCGCATACCACTCCGATAGGCTCTGCGATTTTCTTTACGCCGAACGCCTTGTCTTCCTCAAGAACGCCTACGGTCTTGGTGTTCTTATAGGCGTTGTAGATGTATTCCGAAGCGTAATGGTTTTTGATAACCTTGTCTTCGACAACACCCATTCCCGTTTCCTCGACTGCCATTTTGGCGAGCGGAATTCTTGCGTTGTTTGCGGCGAGCGAGGCGGCGAAGAAAATCTTGTCAACCTGTTCCTGCGTGTAGGTCGCGAACTTAGCCTGCGCTTTGCGAACCTTTGCGAGGAGCTCTTCCAACTTTTCTACGCTGTCAGTGATTTCGTAGTTTGTGTTCATAACTCTTTCTCCTTTCTAAGAATTTCTTGTAATTGATTTGATAAAACTGCGAGAGACGCAGCCATATTTTCGTTTTTTAACGCAACGGACTCCGGAACAATTATGTGTGCCGGAGTAAAATTCCATATCGCGCGTATTCCGGAAGATACGAGGGTGTCGGTTATCTTCTGCGCGAAGTCCTGCGGGGTGGCAAGGACTGCGATTTTAATGTTGAGCTTTGCAATTTCCTCCCGAAGAGCGTCGACCGGCAGCACGTTTTTGCCGTTTATAACCTTCCCGATAACCTCGGGATTCACGTCGAAGCCGGCAAGGATATTGAGTCCGTATTCGGCGAAGCCTTTATATCCCATAAGAGCCTGACCGAGCTTGCCGACGCCGACCAGAATTGCGTCCTTCGGGTCGTTGTAACCCAAAAATTCTTCAATCCCCGCAATGAGACCGTTGACCGAATAGCCGATGCGCGGCTTGCCCGTTTCGACGGAGGCGTAGGACAAATCCTTTTTAATAACAGAAGGGTTGAGCTTTACGACTCTTGAGAGCGTAGCGGAAGAAACGGTTTTTACGCCGCTTTCGCGCATACCGCGCAACGCCTTAAGGTATTCGGGCATTCTCTGAAAAAGAGCAACCGAAACCGACGTTTCCGAATCTATCATCTCAACCTCCTCTCAAGCGGTGATAAATCGATATTTTTATATCGACATATTTATATCGATATTTTTATATCGATTTCTATTATATTCACGTCAAGGTATAATGTCAATCGATTTACACCTATATTTCGGCTTGCTCTAGGAAAAAAATCAGTAATCCTTTCTTCCCAGAAGATAATCGACGCTGACGTCGTAAAGGTCGGCAAGTCTGACCAGATTTCGGAGCGAGGGTTCGGCGTTGCCGTTTTCGTATCTGATATAAGACGGTTGCTTGATGTTGAGCTTAGACGCCACAAACTGTTGTGTAAAACCGTTCATTTTACGCAATTCACTTAGTCTTTTCTGAAAGATTTTCATTTCAATTTTTCTCTCCTTATTGACAACAATAGCAAACGGCTATATAATTCAATCAAAATATAGCGGCACGCTATTTGAGGTTGCAATGAAAAAAGCAGTGTTGATGATTTTTGCGGCATGCGTTTGCATGTTAACAGTAATTTTGTGCGTAGTAATTACCGGTTACGGTTACGGCTCTGAGGCAACGTTTTATTCTCACAACGGAGAGTCAGTATATTTCGACGGGAAGGGCACCTGCGTCAACGGTGATATAGAATGTAGATATTATATAAAGAATAATCAATATTATATTACCAGCGGAAAGGTCACTCGCAAGATGACGCTGGTGGAGGAGGGCGTGCTCGTGGATTTTTCCCAATCGGGGCTGACGCTCGATACTAAAGTCCGTTCCGGACCGTTTGAGGCGAAATTCAACGTCGGCAGCGAAAAGTATATCATCTGCGGGGACGGAACTTTCGGGTACGACTGCGGGAAATTCGCCCTCAGACTGGGCGAATATTTTTATAATGACGGAGTATTGGCGTTCAGATACGACAACAAGTCGCAATTTAACTCGGAAACCCGTGAGTTTTACATTTACGTTGACGATTTGGGCGACGTCTACGGAGCTCTGCTTGCCAATCCGGAATGCTTTTTCCGCCGCTAATCGACAAGTCTCGACAGAATGTATTAAAATTCGTACAAATTTAATCAAATTTTTTAATCAAAATACTATACAAGAGGAAAACTCCGTGCTATAATAAGACAAAATTCAACTTAATGAGGTTCTTTTATGTCAAAAATCAAGTTTTTGTATGCTTTAGGCGCGGATTGTGCCGTTTCTTTCGACGAGGTTAAAAAGATTGCAGCCGATAACGAGGTGGAAACCGAGATATTGGACAGTGCCGAACAGCTCCAGTGCATTCTCAAAGCGAGTAACGACGGCTCGGCAGAGGAGGAATGCGTGGTCGTTCTCACCGAAAAAGAGGACAGGCTGAAGGGCGTAGAGAAGGTCGTGGACGAAAGACTGCAGAAAATTCTGATTACGGTGGGCATACCGTCGCACATAAAAGGCTCCAAGTTCTTAAGAGACGCGGTTAAAGCGGCGATAACCACGCCCGACATGATAAACAACATAACCAAAATGCTTTATCCGGCGATAGCCGAGAAAAACAACACCACGCCGTCCAAGGTAGAACGTGCCATCCGCCACGCCATAGAAGTGAGCTGGAACAGAGGAAAGATAGAGAATATCAACAGTATTTTCGGCATAAAGGTATTTTCCCGCGGCGAGAAACCGACGAACGGCGAGCTCATCGCGCTTATAGCGGACAGAATTCTTATTGAAATAGCGTAGCGAAGCTTAGCGCCGCATGCGCGGCGCAGTGAAATCGCCGCTGCGCGGCGGTGAAATTCACGCTGTCGCGTGAGTGAAATCAAGCCCTACGGCTTGGTGAAATCACTCGCCTACGGCGAGCGGTTGTGGATAAATTTAAGTGAAAAAGTAAGAGTGAAAAGTGAAGAAGTATCTGCTTCGTCATTGCGAGGAGCGGAGCGACGCGGCAATCCGGAATTTAAATAAAATATCCACAATTAGGTGCGCAGCACCGTCTTCATTTTTCATTCTTCATTAGGCGCCCCGCGCCGTCTTCATTTTATTCCCTGGATTGCTTCGACTGCCGTCTCGCAATGACGCGCTCCGCGCGAAGCCCGCCAACCCCAAAAAGCTCACAATTATTAAAGAATTATTAAAAACTTATAAATATAAATAGACAAAATTACCTCGGTAAGTTATAATTCTTAGGTGATACGGACAAACGTGTTCCGTTTTACGAAAAAAATTATAACGGAGGCAAAAGATGGAAGAGCAGAATCTGAATCCCGTAGAAGAAACTACGGAAACTTCCGAAGTAGTCGAAACTACGGAAGTCGCAGAAGCGGCAGTTCAGCCTGCACCGCAGAAACCCGGCTTTTTGCAGAGAGTGGACGAGTTTTTCGGTGTAACGGCAAGGAACTCTAACTTCAGAACGGAAATTGTAGGAGGTTTGACGACCTTCTTCGCGATGTGTTACATACTGTTTGTTAACCCCGACCAAATATCCGGTTACGGTACGATTGGGTCTACGGTATGGAATTCGGTATACGTGGCAACGGCGATAAGCGCGCTTATCGGTACGTTATTTTATGCCGTTTGGGTAAAGATGCCTTTTGCGCAAGCCCCCGGAATGGGACTTAACAGCTTCTTCTATGTGTCCTTTATGCTTTTCGGCTTCGGCACGGCGGCGACGCAGGTTGAAAGCTATCAGGCCGGTCTGTCGGTCATTCTTCTGTCCGGTATCCTCTTTATGATAATCTCCATAACCGGTATAAGAAAGAAGATTGCCGAAGCAATGCCCGCAAGCTTGAAGAAAGCCATCCCCGCAGGTATCGGTCTCTTCATTGCCCTTATCGGATTTAAGAACGCATTTTTCGTTCAGGCGAACCAATACACCTTCGTTCAGCTCTTCAATATGGCTATCGGTGATAAGAGTAGCGGCGTAACTTGGTACGATATTACTGCTCCGCTTACTATGTTCTTCGGTCTTTTGATGATAGCATTCTTAAACAAAACCCGTGCGAAGAAGTTCGCTGTAATTCTTGGAATCCTCTTCGGAACCGGACTTTATTATCTCTTCAACATCGGCGACCCGTCTGCTTACAAGGCGTTTACCGACGGTGTGCTCAACCCCGCTAAAACATTCGTCGATTTCGGTACCACCGGCTTGGGCGGAGCCTTTATCGGATTCAAATTCTGGACTCCCAAGGTTGCATTACACGGTATAATGCTCGTCATTACCTTCTGCTTGGTCGATATGTTCGATACGCTCGGAACCCTTCAGGGAACCGCCGCGGAAGCCGGAATGCTCGACGAAAACGGCAATCCTCAGAAGCTTGACCAGTGCCTTATGGCTGACTCCACCGCGACCTTGGTCGGCGGCGTGTTGGGCGTCTCCACCGTCACCACCTTCGTTGAGTCCGCAACCGGCGTTTCCGCAGGTGCGAGAACCGGTCTTTCTTCCCTGGTCGTCGCGTTTATGTTCCTTATCGCTCTGTTCCTTTCTCCTCTCGCGGCTATCATTCCGTCGGCGGCTGTTGCTCCCGCACTCGTTTACGTCGGCGTTCTGATGCTCAAGAATATCAAAGAAGTTGACTTCAACGATATGGTCAGCGCGGTTCCCGCATTCCTGACCGTCATCATGATGCCTCTTTCCTACTCCATCTCCAACGGTATCGCGGTAGGTCTTATCTCCTACAGCATTCTTAAGCTCGCGACCGTTATGATTTCCGGCAAAGAGGGTATCGTAAGCTACTTCAGAGCAGGCAAAGGCAACTGGGGCGACTTCTTCTCCAAGGATATAATCGTCTTAATCATTGCAATTCTCTTTACCTTGAGATTCTTCCTGGTCTCGATGTAATCCGGATTTACGGAAAACAATTACGGAAAGTACCCCGAAATTCGGGGTACTTTTTTTATTTCGTGTTATAATCGGAGTATGGAACGCGAAAAATTCTTGAAAGACGGCGAGAGGCTGGACGATTTGGAATACAACGGACTGTACGTCATACAGAAAAAGGGCGGATACTGTTTTACCTCCGACGCCGTTTTACTTGCAAACTTCGTAAAAGCGGGCTCCAAAGAACGCGCCGCGGAGCTCGGCGCGGGGAGCGGAGTAATCTCCGTTCTCGTCGCAGCCAAAACCAATGTTCGGGAAATCGTCGCCATGGAAATACAGCCGCGACTTGCGGACAGCGCGAAAAGAAGCGTGGAGATGAACGGTCAGAGCGACAGAATAAAGGTAGTCGAAACGGATATAAAACGCGCGGCAAAAGAGCTCGGCACGGGCGGCTTCGACCTGGTTTTCGCCAATCCGCCTTATTACGCTCCGAGCGGCGGGAACGGTGAAAGAGATATCGCGCGTTCGGAGGTTGCGGCGACCCTCGAAGATTTTATAAAGGCGGGCGCGGAGCTCCTTAAATTCGGCGGAAGGTTCTACGCTGTCAACAAAACCGAGAAGCTTGCGGAGACCTTTTATCTCATGAAGCGTTACGGTATAGAACCGAAGGTTATGCAGCTTATCGTGCCCAAAGAGGGTAAGGCTCCCGACGTGTTTCTCGTCGAGGGCAAAAAGGGCGGCAACGTCGGACTGAAAATCCTGACCGTGAGGTATACGAATGAGTAAATGTTATATTGTAGGGACGCCTATCGGAAACCTCGGAGATATCACTCTCCGCGCGTTGGAAATTCTCAAATCCGTCGACGTGATTGCCTCGGAGGATACGCGGCATACGGCGATACTGCTAAATAAGTACGGCATTAAAAAGCCGCTTATCAGCTACTACAAGCAGAAGGAACGCGAGGGCGCGGCGGAGATTTCCGCACTCATAAAATCCGGAAAAAGCGTGGCGCTCGTCACCGACGCGGGAATGCCCTCCGTCAGCGACCCAGGAGCGGTTCTCGTCCGCGTTTTAAGAGAGGAAAACGTTCCGTGTGAAGTGGTCCCCGGACCGTCTGCCGTAACCTCCGCCGTGGCTTTGGCGGGGCTTCGCGGCAACGGATTTATATTCCTCGGCTTCCTCCCCGAGAAGAAAAAGGAATGCGATAATCTTCTGGACAGAGTAAAGGGGGCAGAGCTTCCCATAGTGGTGTTTTCCGCGCCGCACGACCTCGGGAAACGGCTCGCTTATCTCTACGAGAAGCTGGGCGCGCGCGAGGTTCACGTGGTTAAGGAAATGACGAAGCTTCACGAAACCGTCTATTCCGGTCGGCTGGGTACGGTGGCGGTCGATAACGCCCGCGGCGAGTTCGTTATAGTAGTCGACGCACCCGACGGCGAAAGCCGCACGTTCGACGATACCCCCGTCGAAGCCGTGCAAAAACTCATAGCCGCCGGTATGCCAAAAAACGAAGCCCTCAAAACCGTCGCCGCCGAACGCGGTATCAAAAAGAGCGATTTGTATAAGTTGTTTATATAGGTGTTCTTTTTTCTGCGAAGAAAAAAGAACCAAAAAAGACGTTGTAACGCCGCGAACCCGCGATTTCATCGCTTACGTTCGCGGCTTTCGTCTTTGTTTGGTGCTTCTTCCTCCTCATCGTCCTTGCGAGACTTCAGCTCTTTATCCACAATTCTTATCTCTTATTTCTTATCTAAAAAAACCGCAACCGCTCGCCGAAGGCGAGTGATTTCACCAAGCCGCAAGGCTTGATTTCACTCACGCGACAGCGTGAATTTCACCGCCACGAAGTGGCGATTTCACTCACCCGTAGGGTGATTTACATTACCCGACACAAAAGGCACGCAATCACCGCCCCGCAGAGAGTAGCGATTACCGATATCGGAATGGCGGGTCCGCTACGCTTATCCTTAAGGGTGGAGAAATATACGGCGACGATATATACTATCGTGTCTCCTGCTGCGGAAATTACCGAGCCCACCCGCGAGATATAGCTGTCCACACCGAACTTTTCATATAATTCCTCTAAAGCGACTATACTTCCGCTTCCGGAAATCGGCTTCAGTATCAACAACTCTATAAGCTCTTTTGGTATTCCCAAATAGCTGAAAGGGTATGCTAAAGCGTCGCTTAATAGCTTGGACAGTCCGCTGACGCGGAAGATTTCGATTGCAAGAAATATGGCGGTTATGGCGGGGAGGAGGGTTTTCAGAAGGGCGAGCGCTTCTTTTACGCCTTCGGAAAAGGTGTCGAAAAGCGGCACCTTTTTTATTATCGCAATGAGAAAAACCGTCAGTATCGTCGCGGGTATTACGTAAATCATTTGTCTCTTACGAAAATTTTAACGAGGAGTATTCCTATAAAGGTCGTGGCAAAGGTTGCAATAAGCGACGGAAGTATAATATCCGTCGTTGCTCCCGCCGCCGCGCGTATTCCTATAATAGTAGTCGGAATAAGTTGAATGGAGGTGGAATTTACGACGACCAGCATTATACGGTTTTTGCGGCTCTTCATAGTTTCCATGGACTTTATGCCGGCGGGAGTTGCCGCGCCGCCCATACCGAGAAGGTTAGCCGAAAGGTTTACGGAAAGGGCGCCGTAGGCTTCGTCGGATTCGTTCGGGAAAAGAAAGCGGGAGGGCGCTTTAAGTACCTTTGCTATTTTCTCGTCGAGGCGTACCCGCTCCAGAATTTTCAGCACGGTCAGCCAAACGGTATAAACCGCGAAAAGGGTTAAAGCGAAATAGACCGAACGCGTCGCTCCCTCGAGCATAGCGGGAAGCACGCCCGCGGGCGAGGTGTAAAGCATATATGCAACAGACGCGACGATTATCGCCGAAAAAACCGCGTTCACAGTTTATTTTATGAGAGGGGCTTCCGATAAAGCACTGAAAAGGCGGGGAGCCTTATTATTTTTAGTTATTTTCCGATTTAAGCATATACTACCTTCCGTAGTCGGAGGTAAATTATGAAAAAGAAGATAATCGGCGTCGCATTATCGGTTGTTATGGCTTTAACCTGCGCGTTCGTATTCTGCGCTTGCGAAAACGATAAAGTGTATTACACCGTTGCCGAAAAGCCCGCACACGTAAAAACCGTCAGTGTTGCGTCCAATTCGGGAACGATAGGCGACGACAACGGCACGTTTTTCAATAAGGGAACGGCAGTGAACGTGACGGTCATGCTTGACGGGGGTTACGAGTGGGGAACTCTGAAGGTTTTCGTAAACGGTCAGGAGCTTGAAATGATACCGACGAGCGGAGCGCCCGACAATACCACTTACCTTACCAAAGAAACCTACGAGGTTAAGGAAGAATTTAAGATAACCTTCAGTGGCGAGCCGGCATTAAAGTAGGTCGCCCTGCGGGCGAGTGAAATCGCCGCTTTGCGGCGGTGAAATTCACGCTGTCGCGTGAGTGAAATCAAGCCTTGCGGCTTGGTG
>CAYXBO010000041.1:0-9310 GCA_964463195.1 uncultured Christensenellaceae bacterium
CACCTTAAAAACCTGCCTTGAGCGGGCGATACAGAGGAGCTCGGTGGGGACGTCGTCGGTGACTGTAGAGCCTGCGGCGATATAGGCGCCGTCGCCGATTTTCAAAGGAGCTACGAGGTTGGTATTTGCGCCGAGGAAGGCGTTCTTCCCTACAACGGTGCGCTGTTTGATTTTACCGTTATAGTTGGCGAAAACGGTACCGCACCCGACGTTGGTGTTGGACCCCACTTCGGCGTCGCCTATATAAGCTAAATGCGCGACCTTCACACCGTCTGCGAGCGTGGCTTTTTTGATTTCCACGTAATCTCCCACGCGGCAGCCTTTACCTATTTCCGCCCCGCGCCTCAACGTCGCAAATGGACCGACGGTAGTCTTTGCGCCAATCTTTGCACCGACTATGAAGCTGGAACGGACGTCCGCTCCGTTACCTATCTCCGTGTCCTCGATATCGTTAAAGGGATACAGAATTACGTCGCACCCTATATCGCAAGCTCCGCGCAGAAAACAGTACGGGTGAACCACCGTCCCGCTGCCAATCTTCGTGCGGTCGTCGATATACGTGTTCTCGGGGTCGATAATCCTCACCCCCGCCTCTCTGTGCTTTTCGGCAATACGGTTTTTCAAAGCGCGGATAAAATCCGCATTATCGGTTAAAGGCTCATTTTCGGTAGCCATAGATACTAAATCAGGGTAAATTCTCAACCATTCGTCTTCCGTTCTACCTAAAATTTCAACCATTTATTTCCCCTTTAATTTTGGTTTCGGCTACTCTCGCAAAGCGTTCTGCGAGGTCTTTCGTTTTGGCTTCCGCGGTAATTCTTATCTTAGGTTCAGTGCCGCTCGGTCTTACTACCAGTCTCATTCCGGAAGCTTTTGCTTCCGCCTTCAGAACGTTTGCAATTCCGGATTTCTCAAAGGCTTCCTTCTGCTCTTTATCCGCCGGAACGGTCAGGGAAACCTCCGGATAATCGCAGGGAGTTATCCATTTGCCTCCGTCGTTTTTATAAGCCGCGGCAAGCGCCGCGGCGACTGCCAGACCGTCCCCCGTAGAGGCGTAATCGGAAAGAATTATATGCCCCGCTTTTTCGCCGCCTATTCCCGCTCCGCGGCGTTTCATTTCCTCCCAGACGTACTTGTCTCCGACGGGAGTGCGAATGAAGCTTATTCCGTTTTCGTTAAGATAGTTTTCGCATGCGGTGTTGGTCATAACCGTACCTACTATTTCGTCGGCTCTGAGAGTTCCCGACGCCGCAAGCACGCACATTTCCCAGTCGCCGTCGTATACAACGCCGTTTACAACGGTTATAACTCTGTCGCCGTCGCCGTCGAAGGCAAACCCCACGTCGTAGTTGCCGCCCTTCATTATTTCTTTAAGATAGGAAATAGAGGTTGCTCCGCAGCCGTCGTTTATGTCTTCGCCGCCCGTGCCGCACTTAAACGCCGTGACGTCCGCTCCGAGCTCCTTAAAAACCAACGGAGCGAGAACCCCCATCGCGCCGTTTGCACAGTCGAGCGCAACCTTAAGTCCCTCAAGGGACGGAACCTTCTTTTTAAGATATTCCGCGTACGCCTTGGGCGCGTTGCCGTCCTTCGTAACCTCCGACGGGTCCCTTTCTACGGTCTTCGGATTATCCATCAGAAATTCCAGCTCAGCCTCTTCACTTTCGTCGGGCTTTTCTCCGTGCCTGTTGAAAATCTTAATGCCGTTGTATTCGGGAGGATTGTGCGACGCGCTGACGACGATACCCAAATCCGCTCCCACGTATTTTACGTAGAAAGATACGAGCGGCGTTGCGGCAATACCGATATCGATGACCTTTATCCCCAAATCGGAAAGTCTTTTGCCGAGCACCGCGGCAATGAACCCGCCGCTTACTCTGGTGTCCCGCCCGATAACTATGCGCTTAACGCCCTCAATTCCCGCAACGGCGTTAGCGGTTTTATTTAAAAACCTATCGTCGAAAAAATCTGCCAAATCCCGAATTCCGTCTGTTCCGAAATACAACTTACTCCCCTCCACAATCTGAAAAACACTTGAATTTTCCCACAAAAAAGCCACTTTTTATAAGCGGCCTTCAGCTTTGCCGGTTCCGATGAATTATCACCAAAACCGTCCCATTATATGCAGAAACAAATCAAATGGTTTCTAAACGTTTTCGGAATGCTTTCTGTAGATGGACGGAACCATTTTGAATATGTCGTCCTCAACCCGTCTGAGGTCGGACTGATTGGCGGCGTCGGAGAGGTCGAACAGAACGTCCTCCAATTCCTGATGGTCCACGTCGCCGAGCTTACAGACGAATATTCCCTCGTGACGGGTCTTATCGACGTTTTCGTCGGAAAAGCTCAGCTCCTCAAACAGCTTCTCGCCCGGTCTCAAGCCGATTTCGACGATAGGGATATCCACGTTGGGAACCTGTCCCGAAAGGCGTATAAGGTCTTCCGCCATCTGGGAAATGTAAACGGGTTCTCCCATATCGAGAACGAAAACCTCGCCGCCCAGGGCAAGCGCACCGGCCTGAAGAACCAGCGTTACCGCTTCCGGAATGGTCATAAAGTAACGGCGCATCTGAAAACTCGTAACGGTAACCGGACCGCCGGCGTTTATCTGTTTTATAAAGGTAGGAATGACGCTTCCCGAGGAACCGAGAACGTTTCCGAAACGAACCGCCGCCATGACGGTATTGCTGGTCTTGGATTTGTCCTCTAAAATGAGCTCCGCCATTCTCTTCGTAGCGCCCATGATGTTGGCGGGGTTGACCGCCTTATCGGTCGATATGAGAACGAAACGCTTAACTCCGCTCTTCTCGCATTGCTCTATGACGTTGCGAGTACCGTAGATATTGTTTTTTACGGCTTCCTCGGGGTTTAACTCCATCATCGGGACGTGCTTGTACGCCGCGGCGTGAAGAACGACCTCTGGATGGAATTTATCCATAATGTTAGCGAGCTTCTGTTTATCCCTCACCGTTCCCATAACGAGCTTATAACGGTCGGTTTCAAATTTCTTTTTGAATTCCTCGTTCAATTCAAACATTCCGTTTTCGTTGTGGTCGTAAATTATGAGCTTCCTGCATCCGAAGGAAAGCGCCTGACGGCAGATTTCGCTGCCTATCGAACCCGCGCCGCCGGTGACCATTACGACCTTATCCTTAATGAGCCCGTCAATCAGTTCTCGGTCCATACGGTGCGACTTACGGCGCAGAAGGTCCTCGATGTTGAGGTTTCTCAAGGTAATCGTCTCCGAATCGAGAGCGCGTTCGGCGTTGGTTATGTTGTTGACGACCTCGACTTTTACGTCGAACTGCATCAGATAATTATACATCTGACGGATTGCGTCGCGGCTTATTTCGGTAATTGCGATTGCAACGACCTTAGCGTCGTATTTTCTGATAACCTCTTCGATACTCTCTCTGCCGCCTACGACGCGTATTCCCGCAATCATGTTGCCGCGTTTTTCCATATTGTCGTCGATAATCGCTACGGGATTGTAGCCGTCTTTGGGGTTATCCATAAAACGCTTAATCAAAGCGGCTCCGGTAAAGCCCGCGCCGTAAACTATGACGTTTGTCAGAGGCTTGCGGTTTTCCTTGGAAAGCCGGTACCTGAATATGGTGTAAAGCTTAGGCGCATATCTCGCAATCATTACGAGAATAAGGGACATCGTGCAGTAGATAAAGATGAGCGCGACGCTGATTTTGGAATTGGCAACGTAGTAGAAAATCTGAATTGCGAGAAGTACGAAGAAGGTTGCCACGTAGGTTATCGCCATACGGATAATTTCGATAGGTCCCGCGAAACGCCAGACAACCTGATAACCGCGGAGTATTACGAAGATAATTATAGGAATTATTACCGAAATAGCACCGTAAATAAGAATTTCTCTGGCGCGGATGCCGTTTAAAACCTTGTACTCGAGAATCCATGCGAGAACGAAAGCTATAATCCCGCAAAGAATATCGATAAGCATAACCGAAAGCTTTTTGTATCTGATTTTTGCTTTGGTTTTTATCACAGGACTTACGACGGCTGCTGCGTCCGCAGCTTTGACGTGTTTTTTCTCTTCTGCCGGAACGACCGTCTCGTTAGGAGCCGTTTCGTTAGGGGTTTCCGTGTTCATTACCGGTTCGGTATTCGGATTAAGTTCCTGATTAGTTTCCATACTCGGTTTCTTCCTCAAAGTTTTTTGATTGCGGACACAACCGCGTCCGCCGCTATCTCAGACGCTCTTCTCTTAAACGTCTCATAATCGCATACTGTATGATTGCCGTTTCCGTCGGAAATTACTCTTAAAGAAACGGCAGGTGTTCCCGCTCTTTTTGCAACCTGATAAACCGCCGCGGTTTCAAAATCGCACGCAAAGGCGCCGAAATCTCTTTTAAGCATATCGAGAGTCGCCGCGTCGGTAACAAACCGGTCCGCCGACGCAATCGTACCGAAGTACGCTTCCGGAATAACCTCGCGGAAAACCCCGCAAAGCTCCTTGTCCGCCGGAATATAAACGCCGTCCATTCCGTCCACCAGCCCCAGCGGGTCTCCGAAAGCCGTGGTGTCGAAGTCGTACTGAACGGACGAAACTCCCACGACTGCGGAAAGCGTGTCTACGCCCACTCCGCCCGCAACGCCGGTATTTATTACGGCGCAAGGCGAGTATTTCATTATCATCGCAACCGTCACCATCGCCGCGTTTACTTTTCCGATACCGCACTTTGCGGCAACGACGGGTTTGCCTTCGATTATTCCCGCATGAAAATCCACTCCCGCCACCTTTTCCGTGCGGCGGTCGGTCATAACGTCGAGGTATTTTGCCAACTCTTCGTCCATTGCGGCGATAACGCCTACGGGCGACGGCGCTTTATCTAACGTTTCGCGAACCAAATTTCCCCTTCCTTAATTCCGTCGGAGCCGACCTTAAACTGATTTCTGTTGACGGTGTCTCCGAGGTTCGTACCGTAATCTGCAACCTGTCCGATATTATTGAGCGCTTTAACGATTATATTAGTCACCGAGTCCGCAACGGCTTGCCCGTGCGTTTTTCCTTCGGCAATCTCTATTCCTTTGGTCGTACCGACCGCCTTAAATATAACCTCGCTGTCGCTTCCGTCAAGTCCGTTGACTCCGACTGCGGGAGTACCTACAACGGACAGCTCGCCGTCAAGGTCTGCGGAAATTTCCGCTTCGTAAGTCAGAAACGCCTCGTCGGGCCATTCGTAAAACCAGTTGAGAACGGGGATTTTAGGAAGAGCTCCGGTTATCGTCGTAACGTCCAATGAAAAAGTTAGGCTCAGAATTTTTTTGTCTTCCTTTACGGTAACGTTGCCGGAAACCGTACGCATTTTGTATGCGTTTGAGATTTTGAGCATTTCGTTTTCCTGCCCCGAGGAAAGTATGCGGTCGAGAATGTACCCCAGCTCTCCGTCCGTAAGAGCAATCTTCGGGTCGCCCGCAAATTCCGCCTGACCGGTAAGCAAACTGAAATAGAAAGGCTTATTGTCTGCGCTCGATTTCGGTATCGCGGCAAACTTTGCGTCCGCCGACGTTCCGTCCGAATCCGTAAACGGATGGGTAATAAAATTCTCTTCCTTGGGACTTATCAGCTTATACGCCGCCTTCATAACGGTTTTGACTTTCTGGTCTCCGAGCCCCAGCTCCCCGAGCGTCATATCTCCGAGTTTAATGGTGTCGAACTTTAAGGTGGACATTTTAAGGTTTCCGATTATGACGAAAGCCAGCACTACGATAAGCGCCAGAACCAATATGAAAATAAGGATTTTAACTAGACAACCGATTATTCCGGCTTGGAATTTCATACTGTTTTCATACTCCTTAAAAGCTAGCTCTTTATATAATACTATAAATCGACATATGTGGCAACTGTTTTAACCCTCTTCGGCAGTCACCGTAACCTTACCGCCTAAGCCGCTTCGGGAAACCAGCGTCCGGTAAGCCTCAACCTCCGACCCGTCAACAACGAACGTCGCCTCTTTCGTGAACGTCATTCCCGACGCGATAACGTCCACAGACAAGCCCTCTCCGTTCCTGAGCGGGAAGAAATGCAGCTTGTTTCCGTATCTTTCCAAAACGTCCTCGTCTACGGCAATCAGGCAGTTTGAAAGGATTGCGCCAGAATAATACTCGAGCGAATGCCCGTCCGTTACCCTTTGGTGAACCTTTACAGTCTCTGAAGACAGCCACTTCGTACCGGCAAACGCGTCCTGACCTATGCCGTCGAAATGCGCGTCTTTCGTCTCGGGTGCAGCTTCCGCCGCCCTCGGATTGTTGGGGTCAGAAAAGTAAAGCGCACGCCCCGGAAGCTTGACCTCCACCCTCTCGAGACTTGTCAATCCGTAGAAGGCGTGGTGCCCGATAACCTTTATCCGAGAAGGCATAACAACCGTTTTCAAGGTCTCCGCAAGCTTTGCGTAATCACCCGTAGCGCCCTCGGTATTGGAACGGCTTTTCGTCGCGTCAAAGGCGTTGGAGTCAATACCGTCCACCGGTCGGGTCATTCCGTTAAAGTAATATTCTTTAGGGATTTGGATGCTCGTATACGGCAATTCGGGATACTTAAGCCCGTCTACTACCAACATCGGATTATCGTCCGTCGTCATTCTGACGACCAAATCGATACCTATGTCAATCCACTTTCCGCCCTTCGTCTGACGGGTGGTTCCGTCCCTTAAAAAGCGCCGTTCAGTATAGAGTGCGAAGCTTTTGCTGATTGGCAGAAGCGTGGAAAAATCAACCTGCTCGGTGCATGCCGCGTCGAAGAACCATTCGCCGGAAAACATATACCCCGGCTCGTCCGACTCCACCGCGACCTCGCTTTCGGTAAGACGCGCGCCGTGGCCTTTTCCGATAACTCTCAGTACCTTGCGGTAGCCGTCGAAATTGTCGTTGGCTTCAAGAAGCGTAATTACGTAATCCGCGTCACTTCCTACATCCGTGCTGTTGTAAACGGTAACGTTGAGCCTCGCAACCTTCCCGCCCGACGTAGCCTCTATAACAGTCGTAGCGTAAGAAAGCCCGCCGGTGCCCGTTCCTATAAGCCGTCCGTCCTCGACTTTTGCAAAAGCCTCGTTATATGAAAAATATTTTACCGCCGCAATCTTCGGCGAAAAAACTACCGGAAGCTCCACCGAGTCACCCACGGCAATAGCTACGCTTTCCCTGTCGAAATAAAGCACGGATGCGGGAACCCCTACCGTATACAACACCGAAGCCGTAACGATGCCGCCGACGAGCAGCACGGAAACGACGGCAACGACAGTAATAAGCAACGCCCGCTTTTTCTTTTCGGACATCGGCTGCTTCTTCTTAGTAACCGCAGGTTTTTCCTTTTCGGTCTCGGGCTTCTTCTCCAAAGCCTCGGACTTTTTCTTTTCCGTCATGCTCATATTATAACACATATCGCAATAATAACATACACATTTTGTACGCGTGTCGCTTTTTTGTAGACATTATTGGGTTGTTGTACTTTTTCGCCGCCGAAAAAGTACCAAAAAGCCGACTAACGCCGCAAACTCGCACTTACATTGCTCAAGTTTGCGGCTTTCGTCTTTGTTTGGTGCTTCTTCCGCCTCACCGTCATTGCGAGACTTCAGTCGAAGCAATCCAGTGTATAATAAAAATATCCTTATTTATTGCGGGTGATACTTCGCGTGTCTGGATTGCTTTGTCGCTACGCTCCGCGCAATGACGATACTAATTACTTCTTCACTTTTTCACTATTATTTCTTACCTAAAATGACAATTAGATAGACAATAATTCCCGAATATTGTATAATTTTATATATAAAACTTTTACGAGAGGTAATTATGTATTCCGATATTGAAAAAATACTTATACCAAAAGACGAAATTCATGCAAAAGTCAAGGAAATAGCCGCTAAAATTAACGAAGACTACAAAGGCAAGAACGTTATAATGGTCTGTATTCTCCGCGGAGCGTGCGTATTCTTCGCCGACCTCATAAGAGAGCTCGACTTCAACGTTGCCATTGATTTTATGGCGGTCTCAAGCTACGGAAGCGGCGCCGAATCCTCCGGAATAATCAATATTAAGAAGGATATTTCCGAAAAAGTCGCCGGAAAACACGTTATAATCGTCGAAGATATAATCGACAGCGGCAACACCCTCTTCTATCTCAAGAAGCTGTTTCTCGAACGCAAGGCTTCCAGCGTCGCCGTCTGCGCCTTCCTCGACAAGCCCGAGCGCCGCGTAAAGGAAATAGAAGCCGATTATTGCGGCTACTCCATCCCCAACGCCTTCGTCGTCGGCTATGGTCTCGATTACGCCGAAAGTTACAGAAACCTCCCCGAGGTCTGCGTTCTCAAAAGTCAGGTCTACGAAAAGCACTGAAATTATCCTTATATAAAAGCAGCGCGCCGAAATTCGACGCGCTTATTTTTCACTCGGTTTTATCTGCTTTTATTTGAATTTTTTAAGAACCATCTTAACTCCGTCAATTTCTCCGGACAACTCGTCACCGTCGATTGTAAATTCCATTGTCTCATCGGTTTCTTCAGCCGAAATAATAATCTTGTCTCCACTCTTTTTCCAAGTACCCTCTGCAGTTTCATCTGTCATAGCGATTGTAAAAATACATGTTCCGCCTTTTTTCAGCTCAACAGTAATGAAATCCTCCGAAAGCTGAATAAGTCCCATATATGACTGACCGGCTTTCAAAGTTATTCCGTCTGTAGTCATGGAATAAAACTTGTAAGTTCCTTCCGCTCCACTGACACACCCTGTCAAACAGACCACGCTCAAAACAATGGCAAGCACTGCCACGACGATAATTGTTGCTTTTTTCATGATTTTTCTCCTTTGCATATATCATGCACGCATTAGTTATTGGATACATTATATATTACGGAAATCTATTTGTAAATCATTTTATCGCTATATAATGATTAAATTCTATAATGTACGGATAAGATAAAAGAGGTAATTATGAAACTGCGAATATTGGACATTCTCAAAGAAAAGGGCAAGACGAAGTATTGGCTGTATATACAGCTCGGGTTGAGTTATCAGAATTTCAACCGTTTGGTGAACAATCAAACAAAGGCAATAAAATTCGAGAACTTAAAAGCTATCTGCGACATATTGGAATGCACTCCCAACGACTTGTTCGTGGAGTATCACGACTGAAAACAGCTTTTTCAACAAACGTAAACGGCGGAAAAACTCCGCCGTTTTTTATTTGTAATTGTACTTTTTGTTTCGCGACAAAATACACCAATCACTTGCAAATCCAAACACGCTTCAAAGGACTCTTTTGCGCGCCTTACGCCTCAGAGTCCTT
>CAYXBO010000042.1:0-9281 GCA_964463195.1 uncultured Christensenellaceae bacterium
CAACTTGTACCGAAAACGGCAATATAGCATATTGGTATTGCGGCGATTGCGGAAAGCTATTTTCCGACAGCAATGCGGAAAATGAGATTAGCCTTGACGATACTGTTATCCGAAAGGCGGGACACAATCTCTCGGAAGAGTGGGCGAACAATTCAAATGAGCATTGGCATGAATGCACCGTTTGCGGAGATAAAAAGGATATTGCCAATCATAATGCGGGTGCTGAGGCGACGGAAACCGAACCGCAGATATGTACTGTTTGTAATTACGTTATTCATGAGGCATTAGGACATACTCATTCGCTCACGCTCATTGCGGCGAAAACGGCAACCTGCACCGAGACCGGAAATATCGGATATTACGCTTGCAGATGCGGAAAGCTGTTCTCGGACGTCGCCGCTACGCGTGAAATTTCCATTGAGGCAACGGTTATTCCAAAGTCGGAACACTCGTATAACAACGGAGTTTGCACGATGTGCGGAGAAAACGGTAACGAACAGCAACCGCCGATTGAGGAAGAGCATGTCTGTTTGCACGCATGCGAGCATTGCGGCAAATGCTTGGATGAAACCTGCGGAGAAAGGGAGTGCGCAGACAAGTGCCAGGGACATTCGGATATAAAACCGAACACATCCGATAAACCGAAAAAGGCAGATAAATCCTCAACGCTAGTGACGGTTATTGCCGTAGCAACCGCAATTATCGTATTAACGGTTGTAGCGTGCGTTTTAATAAAACGCAGAAAAAGATAATATTGAGAAGAAAAATTGTAGCGACAGGTACTATTAAATTATCGGATTTCCGTTAAACAAAAAAGCTTGAACACACTTTTGATAAAGAAGTTCAAGCTTTATTTGAATTGGTGCGGCCGATGGGACTTGAACCCATACGGTCATCCCATACGCCCCTCAAACGTACGCGTCTGCCATTCCGCCACGGCCGCATTTTATTTGGTGCGAGATGAGGGACTTGAACCCACACGGTCTCCCACATGAACCTGAATCATGCGCGTCTGCCAATTCCGCCAATCTCGCGTGCTTGTATAATACAATATCCGGACAACGTTTGTCAATGTTTTTTCATGCCTTTTTTCAATTCTCGGTATTGCTATTGTTTTTTCGGTAGTGTATAATTATATTAATATAAAGAGGGAACTCCTCTTAGAATACGAGGGTATAAATGAAGAAAGTCAGAAAGGCTATTATTCCGGCAGCCGGCTACGGTACGAGGTTTCTTCCTGCAACCAAGGCGATGCCGAAGGAAATGTTACCTATAGTAGACGTTCCGTCTATCCAGTACATAGTAGAAGAATGTGAAGCCAGCGGAATTACCGATATTTGCATAATTCTCGGCAGAAACAAAAACAATATCGCAGACCATTTTGATATAAACGTCGAGCTGTCTACCAAGCTCAGGGCGAAAAAGGACGACCCTAAAAGCGCAAAAATGCTGGGGCTTATCGAGCGTTTCCAAAATCTCAATATCAGCTATATCCGTCAGAAGGAAATGCTCGGTACGGCAAAGGCCGTAGCGCTTTGCGAGAATTTCGTTGCCGGAGAACCGTTTGCCGTTCTTTTCGGCGACGACGTAATGTATAATCCCGAAAAACCAGTATTGAAACAGCTTATAGAAGCATACGAGACGACCGGCACCTCGATTGTCGGAGTACAGGAACAGCCTAAGGAAGAGGCTGTTAAATACGGCGTCGTCGTTCCCGGAGCGCAGAAAGGGAAATATACTGAACTTTTGGGCTTTAAGGAAAAACCTAAGCTCGAGGAAATTCCATCTACGCTCACAAGTCTCGGAAGGTTCGTTTTAACTCCCGACATTTTCGATTTTATCCGTGAAACGCCGGTTGCGGCAAGCGGCGAATATTATTTGCCTACGTCTATTGAGTTGCAGGCGCAGGTTCAGGGGGTTTACGCATACACGTTTGACGGAAAACGTTACGATATAGGAGATAAAGTAGGATACATAAGCGCAAATATCGAATACGGTTTGAGAAATCCCGAATTAAATGCAGGTTTGACCAAGTATCTGAAAGAGCTTGTAAAAACGTTATAAATCACCGCTCATGCAGAAGGAGGTAACTTACTATGAGAATGGAGTTCGTCAGCAAAAACTATAAAGAAAGCGACAAACTTAAGGCTATCATCGACCAGAAACTCGCGAAACTCGACAAGTATTTCTATGACGACGCCGTGGCGCACGTGACCCTTGCGGCGATAGGTGAGAGCGGAGATAAGCTCCGCATGGAAATTACCATAAAATTCGGCGGAAGAATTCTTCGCGCAGAGACGATAAGCGACAATATGTATAACAATATTGACGAGCTTGTTCCGAAGCTGGACCGTCAGATAAGAAAGAACCGCACCCGCCTGGCATCTAAGATTAGAGAGGTTGTAGAGCCTTCGGCAGAGGAAAAGTCCGCGACGGTTGTCAGAACCAAAAAGTTTGAAGTCAGCGAAATGTCTGTGGACGACGCAATCGCAGAACTCGAGCTCACCGGACACAACTTCTATATTTTCCTCGATAACGAAACAAATAAAATCAAAGTTGTATATCTCAGAAAGGACGGTTCCTACGGACTTCTCGAACCTAAATACTAAATCATATGATGGAAATCGGAATATCAACCGCCTCGTTTTTCTCTAAAAGCCAGACGGAAGATACGTTGCTATTACTACAAAAATATCACATACCGGTCGTCGAAGTTTTTTTGACGACCTTTTGTGAATATGAAAAGGATTTCGTTGATGAGCTGAAGCGGAGAAAAGGGGACCTTAAGGTTTATTCCGTTCATACGCTGAACCAGCAGTTTGAACCGGAGCTTTTCAACGGATGGGCGAGGACGCGCGACGACGCGGAGGTTTTCTTTAGGAAAATCTGTTACGCCATGCAAGCCCTTGATGCGGACTATTACACTTTTCACGGACCGGCAAGACTTAAAAGAACGCCTTACAATATAAATTTCCAGAGATTCGGGCGGAGACTTGACGAGCTCGACGCGATAATCGACGGGTATAAAAAGGGAGGTCGTCTGGTGTACGAAAACGTTCACTGGACGTATTTCAGTTATCCTGAATTCCTTAACGAAATCAAGCCGTTTACAGACGTCAGAACCTGTCTTGATATAAAACAGGCGATGCAGTCTAAGTTTTCGGCATACGACTATATTGACGTTATGGGTGACAGATTGAAGAACGTTCACTTATGCGATTACGATAAAGACGGAAAATTAAAGGCTTGCGGCGACGGAATTGTTGACTTTGTCGAGCTTTTCCGTTATCTTATGAGAAAGGGGTACGACGGACCGCTTATGATGGAAATCTATCCGGAAACCTACGGGGACGTAAGCGAGGCGTTTAAGAGTTATGAATATCTATCGGAATGTTTGATTAAAGCTAAAACTTTGGAGGATTAAAAATGGAAAAAATCAAATTCGATTATTGCAATATGATGTCTGAGTTTATCGGCGAACAAGGTATAACCGACGCCGAACTCGCCTCAATGAAGAAAAAGGCAAACGAAGCGTTCGATTTCGTTCAGGCGGCGAGAGGAAAAGGAATGGAAGGCTGGTCCGAGCTTCCTTATAATCAGGACGAAATCGTAGCCGACATCATCGCAACGGCGAAAGAAGTCCGCAAAAACTGCAAAAATTTCGTCGTACTCGGAATCGGCGGTTCGGCACTCGGACCGATGGCGGTTTTTCAGGCGCTTTGCCATCTGAGACACAACGAAGTTTCCAAAAAACTCCGTAAAGGCGCGCCGAAGTTTTACGTTGAAGACAACGTCGACCCCGAAAGAATGCAGGCGCTTTTCGACGTTATCGATTTGAAAGACACGATTTTTAACGTTATCACGAAGAGCGGAAGCACTTCCGAAACGATGTCCCAGTACCTTATCGTTATGGACGCGCTTAAAAAAGCGTACGGCGATAAGGCGAAAGACCACGTTATCGCAACGACTTCCGAAACCAAAGGAAATCTCATAAAAATCGCGCAGAAAGAGGGACTTAAAACCTTCTATATTCCGGACGGCGTAGGCGGTCGTTTCAGCGAGCTTTGTCCGGTAGGACTTCTTCCCGCTGCGGTTCTCGGCATAAATATCAAGAAGATGCTTGCCGGCGCCAAGGCAATGGATAAACGTTGCTCCTCTGCAAACTTCAAGAAGAACCCCGCGCTTATTGCCGCCGTTCTTCAGGTTCTCGCTATGGAAAAGGGAAAGAATATCAGCGTAATGATGCCGTACGCAGACAGCCTCAAACTCTTTGCCGACTGGTACGCTCAGCTTTGGGGAGAAAGCCTCGGCAAGAAGGTCAATCTCAAAGGCGAAACTGTTTTTGCCGGTCAGACCCCTGTAAAAGCTTTGGGAGTTACCGACCAGCACAGCCAAATTCAGCTTTACACCGAAGGTCCGTTTGATAAGGTAATTACCTTCATTAGCGTAGAAAAGTACCGCACGGAAGTGGAAATTGCCGGCGGCTGCGAGGATATTCCGTCCGTAAGCTTCCTGTCGGGACACACAATGAACGAGCTCATCACTTCGGAAATGCTTGCGACCGAATATGCGGTGACGCAGTTCGGAAAACTCAACAACCGTATCATTCTTCCGATTGTCAACGAGGAGACCGTCGGTCAGCTCATGTGGTTCTTTATGCTAGAGACGGCTTATACCGGTGCGCTTTTGGGTATCGATACCTTTAACCAGCCTGGCGTTGAAGCTGGAAAGAATGCGACTTATGCGTTGCTCGGAAGAGAAGGCTACGAGGATAAAGCCGCGGAGCTCAAGGCAGCCAAGAAAAAGGACGACAAATATATAGCTTAATGGAAATAGCCATAGTACTCAACGGCTCGTCGTTTAATAGAAAAATCGACGAGCCGTTTATAATTTGCGCGGACGGCGGTTATAAGCTGTTAAAAGACAGAAAGCCGAATTTCTTAGTCGGAGACATGGACAGTATCGGAACTGTTCCGGAGGGTGTAAAGGTTCTGACGGTGCCGTCGCATAAGAATTTTTCCGACGGCGAGCTTGCCGTAAGAGAGGCTTGCCGCCTGGGCGCCGCGAAAATCGGATTATACGGCGCGGAAGGCGGACGGTTGGACCATTTTATTGTAAACTTGAGTTTGCTTGTCTTAGCGCATTCTTTGGGCGTTGAAGCGATAATCAAAACAGATAGCGCAGACGTTTTCTATAAAGAGGAAAGTTTTGAATTTAATACAGAAAAAGGGCAGGTCTTTTCTCTTTTGCCCTTAGGTCGCCGAGCGGTAGTTGCGCATGCGGAAAACGTAGAATATCCGCTTGAAAATCTTGAGCTGACGGCTGCCGGAATGAGCCGGGGGCTTTCCAATATAGCAACCTCCGACAAGGTATATATAGACCTTGCCGAAGGCTCCTTATTCGTATTTTTGAATTTTTAGTTTAGTTTTCTTCCGTTTCGGTTTTAGGCTCCGGTTTTACAACCAATTGGCTTTGGCTGTCTATCAGTTTGGTAAACTGTCTCGACGCCATAAGAGAGCAACCGGCAACGAGCGCAATAGCGAGGTCTGCAAAGGTAAAGGAGTTATACAAAAAGCTCCATGCAACTGCGCCGTAGTTATCGGGGTCTCCCGAGCCGAAGACGAAAATTCCGCTGACGACGTGGGAGAAATAGCGGAGTATAACGGCAATAAGAGCGCTCAATGCAAATTGCAGCGGACGTTTATCCTCGAGAATTTTCAATTCGTGGAAAAGTCCGGTGAGACCTATCGCCATAAACGCTATCGGGTAGTCGAGAAGGAACTGAATGGGGTGGTTGAACCAAGGACCTTGTATAAATTGAAACAGTCCGTAAACGGCTCCGAGCAGGACGCCTTTTCTTATTCCGAACATATAGGAGTAAATCATCATCGGAACCAAGCTTGCAAAGGTTATGGAGCCTCCTTGCGGCAGCTCGAGGAAGCGGATATAGGATAAAGCGAAGCTCATAGCAATACACATTGCACCGTAAACTATGGATTTTGTGTCGGAGACGTGCTTTTTTCCGAAAATAAAGGTAGGAACGACGATTGCGGCAACAATTAACGCCGTAAACAAATACAGTCCGACTTCCGATAAAGCATCTTTAGCGTCGTTATTTTGATACTCCATGACGGTGGTGTAAATAAAGAGAGCCAACGCGAGCGCGGCAAGCACTCCGCCGCAGATTTTTGCAAAAAGCGCCAGCTTTTCCTTCTTAAACGCCATAACTATCAGTCCTGCAACGGCGGCGATTAAAACCACTCCGAGAAGAACGACGACCGGTACGAAGGTTTTGTAATCGATATATTCTTTAACGATATATTCGTCGAGTTTTAAGAACAAAAGAATAGCGGACAGACCGAAAGCATATCCGACGGCTGTGCCTACAGCAATATCGTTGAAGCGTGATTTGGAATCGGGTCTCAAGCGTTTAACCAAAATTCCTATGACAATTATTGCGGCAATTACTGCTAAAGTGAGATAAAGCGCAACGGTCGCGGCTTTATCGAACGTTGATAAAGTAGAGAACGGGTCGGTAAACATAAAAGCTCCTTTTTTCGCCAAGAGAAACGTTTGAGCCTTATTTGAAACTAAAAAACGCCTTAAGACCCGGGATTACTTAAGGCGTTAATGCTTCCTTTCGCGAGTGCAAACTCAGTCAAGTTCAAAGGGTGTAATCTCAGACGGCATGCCGTCACCCCTAGCGAATATTGTGATGTTGTTTTAAGCCTACACCGCTTTATCTGAAGCTGTCAAGCGATTTTTGACAGTTGACCGAATATTATTTTTTGGATTATAATTTGAATATGGCAGACATTTTTCTTAAAAACGTCAGAGTGAAATACCGGTACGGCGCTGTAGCATGCGCCGCATTGAACTTCAGCCTGAAGTCCGGCGACAAACTCGCCGTAGTAGGTTCCGTTGCGTCGGGGAAATCTACGTTGCTAAAGCTTTTGGCGGGTCTCGTAGAATGCGAAAACGGGGAGGTTTCCGTGAACGGCAAAGACGCTTCGAGCGTTTCGGTTAAGGACAGAGACGCGCTGTTTATTCAGGACAGACTGTCGCTTTTCAGTTTCCGCTCCATAGAGTATAACCTCACTTATCCGTTGCGTATAAGAGGAGAGAAGGGTGCCCGGTTAAAGGACAGAGCGAAGCATGCGGCTGGTGCCGTAGGTATAACTGCAGACCTCGGAACGCCGGTTTACAGACTCGGCAAAGAGGATAAGATAAAGCTTTGTTATGCAAGGCTGTTCATGCGTTCAGCCGACTTATATCTTATTGACGACCTCTATAGAGAACTGAGTGAAGAAGCTCGAGCCGAGCTTTTCAGTCGCATTCTAAAGTGGTCAAGGGAAGGAAATAAAACTGTAGTTTTAGCTACAGAAAATATGCAGGACGCATTGCTTTTCAGCGACAGGGTTTTACTTATGTCGTACGGTGTGCAGATTGCGGAAGGCAACGTCTCGGATATTTACGAAAACGTTCCGTCCGTATGGGCTTATAAGATGCTTTTTCCGGAAAAAGAATTGATTACGGCGAGAATTTCACAAAATGACGGGAACCTCATTCTGACTGCTTGCGATAAGCAATACGGATTGGACGAAAAGCTTTTGCTTGACGGAATATTTATAGATAAGGACGTTCTCGCATGTGTTCGTGACAATGAAATTCTCATTTTCGACAACAAGTCAGAAAATTTAATTTACCCCATAAAACAGTAGCTATAGCTACAATAATATCGTTTTAAAAATATTTGCGGCGCAAGCCATATAATATTTGATTAAATATCTGTTTTATTGTATAATATGTCCATGGTCATATTGGGAATAGACCCCGGTTACGGGATTGTTGGTTACGGCGTTATCGAGGGAGAGCGGCAGAATTTCAAGCCGCTCGATTACGGCGTTATCAAAACACCCGCAGACGAGTCTCTTCCGCAAAGACTGGACAGGATTGTACGGGGTATAAAGCTTCTTACCGAAAAATACAAACCCGATGCAATAGCTATTGAGGAACTGTTTTTTCAGAACAACCAAAAGACGGCTATAGCCGTTGCCGAAGCCAGAGGAGTTATTCTTCATACGGCGTACCGCTATAAAAACAATCTTTACGAATATACGCCGATGCAAATAAAAATGGCGTTGACCGGTTACGGCAAAGCTGATAAGAGACAGATTCAGGAAATGGTTAAGCTTTTGCTCAAGTTAAAATCCATACCTAAGCCGGACGACGCGGCAGACGCACTTGCTGTCGCTATGACGCATGCACAGACCAGCGTTATGACTTCGCTTTTTAAGATTTAGGAGAAACTATGATTGGTTATATCGAAGGAAAGATTATTGCCGTAAACGAAAACAGTATAATCGTTCTATGCGGAGGAATAGGTTTTGAGCTTTCGGTTACGACGTCTTGTCTTGGCAGAGCCGAAGTCGGAAGCGATATTGCTTTATTTACACACCTTGCAGTAAGGGATGACGGAATGTTTTTATTCGGCTTTACTTCAAAAGACGAAAAAAGCATGTTCCTGCAGCTTATTACCGTCAGCGGGGTAGGACCGAAGGTCGCCATGTCGATTTTGTCCGGTATGGACCTGAAAACCCTTGCAATGTCGATAATTACGGGAGACAGCAAGGCGTTATCGAAAATTAAAGGCATAGGCAAAAAAACCGCAGAGCGCATAATTTTAGAGCTTAAAGAGAGCGTTGCGCCGTTTGACGGTGACGAAATCGAAGGATTTAAGCCTAAAACGGAAAATAAAGACACCTTGGACGCGATACTTGCGTTGAGAAGCCTTGGAATTCCGCAGAGCGAAGCGGTTCGCGCCGTAAAGTCCGTCGAGGACAAAGCGAGCACTATAGAAGAGCTTATCACGCTTTCCTTAAAAGCGTTATAACGGGAGAAAGAAATGACAGAAATGGACGACGACAGACTCTTATCATCATCGGTTACCGAATCGGACGAAAACGAAAATATTCTGCGTCCGCGCACGCTTTCGGAGTACATCGGACAGGATAAAACCAAATCTAACCTCAACGTTTTTATGAAATCGGCGTCGGCAAGGGGTGAAGCGCTGGACCATATTTTGCTTTACGGACCTCCCGGACTCGGAAAAACCACGCTTGCCCATATCGTAGCTTCTGAAATGCACGGTGAAATCCGTGTCACGTCCGGTCCCGCCATAGAGCATGCGGGGGATTTAGCGGCTATGCTCACCAACCTGAACGATAACGACGTTTTCTTTATAGACGAAATTCACCGCTTAAGACCTACGGTTGAGGAGG
>CAYXBO010000043.1:0-8755 GCA_964463195.1 uncultured Christensenellaceae bacterium
GCTCCGCGCAATGACGGTGAGAATGAACAAGTAACCAACAAAAGACAAAAGCCGCAAACTCAAGCGAAAACTTCGCGAGTTTGCGGCGTTAGTCGGCTTTTTGGTACTTTTTCGCCACCGAAAAAGTACACTTACTTCTCAACAAAAAACTCAATAGCCTCTTTATATCCGTCGAAGCCTTTGCCGCAGATTGTTTTCTGCGCGTACGTTGAGATATAGGACAGGCGGCGGAATTCCTCTCTTCCGTTGATATCCGTGAGATGCACTTCGACTGTCGGGACCTCGGCGGCTTTTAAGGCGTCGAGAATGGCGATACTGGTGTGGGTATAGGCTCCGGCGTTGATTACTATTCCGTCGAATTTACCTCTTGCTTTCTGTATGCGTTCGACGATTGCGGTTTCGGAATTGGAGCGGAAAAGCTTAACCTTGACCTCGGCTGCTTTTGCGGCGGACTTTACGAAATTCTCCAAATCCTTAATCGTTTTGCTGCCGTACAAAGAGGGCTCGCGAAGCCCGAGCATGTTGAGGTTTACACCGTTAATAACTAAGATTTTCTTCATATAACTTCGCCGCCTCCTTGACTGCGTTTTCAATTTCTCCGTCGTTTACGACCGTCGCGTTGCAAGACTTTCTGTATACAGGTTCTCGCGCGGCGTAAAGAGCCGCCACCCCGCCCGTTCCTTTGGATAGGGGTCGGTTGTCGGTGGAAAGTCTTTCAAGTCCGCGCTTTATCCATATAATAAAGCCGTTGGCTTTAAGTCTTCTCACGTTATCTTCGGAAAGAACCGCCCCGCCGCCGGTTGCGATAACCGCTCCGGTTTTTTTAGAGGCTTCAAAAACGGCTTCCGCTTCGATTTTCCTAAAAGCCGCTTCCCCTTCCGCTTCGATTATTTCCGCCGGAGTTCTGCCGCTTATGCGCAAAACTTCTTCGTCGGTATCTATATAGGTTTTACCGAAAACCTCCGCAAGCCGTTTGCCGATTGTGGATTTTCCGCAGGACGGCATTCCTATGAGAACGACGTTGCCGAGGTATGCGGCGAGCTTTTTCGAGACGGATTCTTTCTCCGCATCCGTCGCGGTTTTTCCGGTATACAGCTTATAAGAGGAGAACGCCTGCCCGAGCAGCATATACAGTCCGCCGCGGCTTTTGATTCCGAGACGCGCCGCGTCCTGAACGAGCCTTGAGCGGAGAGGATTGTAAACCGCGTCGAACACGAACTCCAATCGGGGGAACCTCGAGACGTCCAGCTTGCATTCGTCGCTATTCGGAAACATCCCGACGGGAGTGGTGTTTATTAAAATCTCCGCGTCAGCCACCTTTCCGTAACAGTTTAAGTAGTTGATTTCTCCCGTCCTCGACACCTTTTCAACGCGCTTTGCGCCGCAGTTTACGGCGAGATATGCTGCGGTTAAGCTGGTTCCGCCCGTTCCGAGTATGAGAACGGTCTTCCCTTCAAACGACACGCCCTCCTTACGGAAAACCTCCGCCATTCCGTCAACGTCGGTGTTGTAGCCTACCGCTCTGCCGTTTTCGCGAACGACGGTGTTCACCGCCCCTATTTCGGCAGCCGCCCCTCTCACCTCGTCGAGGTAGGGAATTATCTCTGTTTTATACGGTATGGTCACGTTGAAGCCGTCGAATGCTCCGCTCCTTACGAAATCGCGAAGGGCTTCGCTCTCCATTTCGGCAACGCCGTAAGAAAGTCCCAGTTCCTTATATATAAAGGGGGACATCGTGTGGGGAAGGCTACGACCGATTACCGCAAACTTTTTCATCACTGTATCTCTTTGTAGCTTCCGAGGAAGGTGAACATCTCGCTCTGAGCGTCCAGCTCGCCGATGAGGCTCTGAACCTCGGGTCGTCTTATATCCGCCTCGAAATCGAAATAGAAGGCAAACTCGAAGGAGGTGTTGCCGATAGGTCTCGACTCGAGCTTCGTCAGGTTGAGCCCCAAGGTGGAGAACTTGTTGAGCAGCTTGTTAAGACTTCCGGTTTCGTGCGGGAGATTGAGGGTTATGCTGATTTTGTCCGCGCCCTCGAACACGCGCAGGCGTTTGGATATGGCAATGAAACGCGTATAGTTGTTCTCGTTGTCCTGAAGGTTGGCGACGACCGTTCTCAAGCCGTAAATTCCGCCGCACTCGCGGGAAGCGATGCACGCTATGTCAGTGCGGTTGGATTCCGCCACCATTTTGGCGGCAAGCGCGGTGTTGGATACCACGGTAACCTTGATTTTAGGATTGGCGGAAAGAAATGCCTTGCACTGACCGATTGCCTGTTCGTGCGAGAAGACCTCGCGAATTCCCGAAAGCTCCGCCCCGACAGGCGCGAGAAGATGATGCTGAACGCGGAGCTTTATGCTTTTAACGATATAGAAGCTGTGCTTTCTCATCAAATCGTAAACGGCGTTTACGCTCCCTACCGAGCTGTTCTCGATAGGAAGAACTCCGTATTCGCAAAGTCCTTTTTCAACCGCGGAGAACACTCCCTCGAAATCCTTGAAATACATGTTCTTGGAGAGGTCGAACAGCTTTCCCGCGGCAATCGAGGAATACGCCCCCTCAACTCCCTGACAGGCGACCGTTGCGCTGACGGGGAAAGTCGCCCCCTCGTTTACGGCGGACCTTATGGCGTTGACGGTTTTGCCGTAAGGCGCGGCAAATCTCAGCTGATACGCCTTAGAGGTATCGAAGAGTCCTTCAAAAATCTGTTTTCCGAAAAGCTTTATGTCGTCGGGCATAACGTCCGTTACGCGGTTTATTATTTCCTTTTCTCTCAGGGAATTCTCCGTATGTATACCGTTTTCGGCTTTATACTCCCCGACCTTTTTCGCAACCGCCATTCTGCTCTTGAACAGCGCGGCAATCTGGTCGTCTATCGCGTCGATTTCCCTTCTCAAATCTTCAAGTTGCATATTATAGAGCCTCCGTTTTAATAGGTTTTTCGTAATTCATCACTTCGTCGAGTACGGCAAGCGCCGCAGCAGCCTCTAGGGGAGCAACCGCTCTCGGAACGATACATACGTCGTGCCGTCCTTTTATTTCCAGCGTAACGTTCCGCTTGGCTTTCAAATCCACCGACTGTTGCGCACTTGCAATCGACGGCGTAGGCTTTAAGGTAGCGCGCATTAAAACGGGCATACCGGTCGTCATTCCGCCGACTATTCCGCCGCAGTTGTTGGTATAGGTTTTAACCGTGTCGCCGTCGTAGTAGTAGCCGTCGTTTGCCGAGCTTCCGAACGCTCCGGAAAACTCCGTCCCCAACCCGAACTCCACCGCTTTAACCGCAGGTACGGTAAAAAGAGCAGCGGAAATTTTGGATTCCAGCCCGTCGTACAGCCAGCCGCCGAGACCTACGGGCACGCCTTCGACGATACATTCCACCGCCCCGCCGACGCTGTCCAGCGCCGCGCGCTTTTCCGCAACGAGCGCTTCCGCTTCCTTGACCTTTTCGGTGCGGAGAGCAAAGAACGGATTGTCATTCGCAACCCTTGCGGCTTTCAAATCTACGCCGTCTCTATAGCTACCGAGGGACACGCCGCCTATTTCCGAAACGTACGCCGAAACGCTTATTCCGCGTCTTTCGAGGAGCTGCTTCGCTATCCCTCCGGCAATACAGAGAGGCGCGGTCAATCTTCCGGAAAACGGTCCGCCGCCCGACAAATCGAAGTCCTCTCCGAACCTTACGCGAGCGGGGAAATCCGCATGTGACGGACGGGGAATATACTTCATTGCGTCGTAGTCCCCGCGCCTTACGTTGGTGTTTTTTATGACCGCGCAAATCGGTGCTCCGTTGGTTTCTCCGTTCTCTATTCCGCTTGCAAAAATTGCAGTATCGGCTTCCGTACGCGCAGTTTCGGCAACCCCGTTGCGACTTTTTCTTCTGTCGACAAACCTCTGAACCTCTTCGGTATCTCACGGAAGCCCCTTAGGCAGCCCTATTATTTCCACTCCGATTTCGGGAGCGTGGGACGCTCCGAAAATCTTCATTCCGAAATTGTCAAATAAGTTCATAGCGCCCTCCCGTAGCTACGTAATCCTCAAGAAAAGACGGATAAGATTTTGCCGTGCAATCCATATCGTCAACCGTTATTGCGCCCTCCGAAGCCGTCGCGGCAATCGCCGCCGACATTGCCATTCTGTGGTCGCCGAAGGAGAGCGCTTCGCCGCCTTTTATCCTGCCGCCGTACACCTTCAGCGTTTCGCCGTCGGTCTCCGATTTAATCCCCACAGCGGTCAGATTTTTTATTATCGCCGCAAGCCTGTCGGACTCTTTAATCTTTAAGCGGGATACTCCGGATATTTCCGAAACGCCGTCCGCAGCTGCTGCCGCAACCGCCATAACGGGTACGAGGTCGGGGCAGTTCTCGGCGTTGAAGGAGCATGCCCTAAGCTCCCTTTTAATAACGGTCAGCCCCGTCTCGGTTTCAGTAATCACCGCGCCCATTTCCTTTAATATATCCGCGACGACCTTATCGCCCTGAGAGGAGGCGGGATTTACGTTCACGAGATTTATCTTCCCCGACAGCGCCGCGCCTACAGCAAAGAACGCCGCGCCCGACCAGTCGCCCTCGGCGACGGCAGTTTCCGGAGAGCGGAAGCTCTGTCCGCCCTTTACGAAAAAGCCGTGCGCCGTCCTTTCCGTTTTAACTCCGAAGCGGGACAGCACGTCCAGAGTTATATTGATATAGTTTTCCGAAACGGCTTTTCCCAAAACGTTGATTTCGCTGTCGCCCGAAAGACAGGGCAGCGCAAATAAAAGTCCGGTTATGTATTGAGAGGAAACGGTGCCGTCTATATCGAATTTTCCCGATTGAAGCCTGCCTCGTACGAAAAAGGATTTTCCTGAAACGGTTATTTCCGCACCGTGCTTGCGCAGCGCTTCGGCGAGCTCCTTAATGGGGCGCTCCGAAAGTCTGCCTTCCGTTTTAAATTCGGTTTGGGTTCCCAAAGCAGCCGCTACGGGAAGCAAAAAGCGGAGAGTCGAGCCGCTCTCCCCTGCTTCCGCAACTGCGGTTTCCCTGACGCTTACGGGGCTTACCGAATATCCGTCGACCGTTCTTTCCGTTCTTGCGCCGAGAGCCGACAGACATTTTGCGGTTGCCTCTGAGTCCCTTCCTTCGATGCGCCCGCAAACCTTCGTCGGAGCGTCCGACAGCGCCGCGGCAATCATCATGCGGTGCACGACGGACTTCGAGGCGGGAACGGCAACCGTGCCGTTTAACGAGGAAGGAAGAAAAACCGCCGGTCTCACGACAGCACCCCGGCGATTTCCGAAAGCGCCGTAGATTCCCATCTGACGTCGCCCACGGCGTAAGGGACGACCAGAGAAACCCTTCCGCTCGCTTCCATTTTCTTATCCCAGCCGATATGCTTAAGCATGTCGGAAACGGCATATTCCATCTCCGGATTTATGCCGCATTTCCTTATAAAACCGTCGATTTTCACCTTCTCGTCGGGTTGCATTTTGCCGCATTTTACGGCGTATGCCGCAACCGTTGAAATCCCCTTTGCGACCGCCACTCCGTGCGGAAGCTTATAGTCCGACAGCTTTTCCGCAGCGTGGGCGAAGGTGTGACCGAGATTTAACAGCTTGCGCTCTCCCTTCTCGGTAAAGTCGCGCCCGACGATATCGGCTTTTACTTCGGCGTTTAAGTAAACGAACGTTTCGGGGTCTTTCCGAAAAGCCTCTTCGGAACAAACCTCCAAAAGCTCGCCGCCCTTAAGTACCGCATACTTCACGGCTTCTCCGAGCCCGTTTTTTATTTCGCAGTCGGGCAGGGTCTTGAACGTATCCGTTGCGACGAACACGAGCTTCGGCGCATGGAAGGCGCCGAGGAGATTTTTGCCCTGCGGCAAATCCACTCCGGTCTTGCCGCCGATTGCCGCGTCTATTGCCGCAAGGAGAGTCGTCGAACACGTGACGAAATCTATGCCTCTCATATACGTCGCCGCGGCAAAGCCCGCGATATCCGAAACAACTCCTCCGCCTAAGGACACCACGGCGTCCTGCCTCGTAAGCCCTGCTCTAGCAATGCCGTCTATAACGGATAAATAAGTAGCCGAAGTCTTGTATTGCTCCCCTGCGGGTATTACCTTTACGAATACCGAATATCCGCCTTTTATTAAGCCGTCCTTCAGTTTGTCAAGGTATAACGGGGCGACGT
This sequence comes from uncultured Christensenellaceae bacterium, assembly GCA_964463195.1. Classification (GTDB taxonomy): domain Bacteria; phylum Bacillota; class Clostridia; order Christensenellales; family DTU072; genus CAYXBO01. The sequence continues at coordinate 6,168 of CAYXBO010000043.1, forward strand.
TGGTGTCGGAAACGATAAAAAGTTTTTTAGCCTTAAGGCTTCCCAAATATTGATTAACGGAGCCCAAACCACCGCTTTCGATAATAACGTCGTAGCTTGAATTCGATTTAACCGTCAGCTTTTTCATTTAAGTCCCTGCCTTCTCAGGCGCTCCGCCTGTTCCTTCATTTTTACGCCGTCGGAAAGCAAGCTCTTCAGCTTTTCCCCGTCGCCTTCGGCTATTGCGTCGCGGTATTCCATTAGATGATTTATATATACGTCGAGGTTCTCAAGTAGGTTTTCCCTGTTCTTCAGGAAGAGCTCCGACCACATTACGGGGTCCAGCTTCGCCACCCTCGTCATATCCCTGAAGCTTCCCGCCGAAAACCCTACGTGCGCTTCGGACAGCGGATTTTTGACGTATGCAGACGACGCTATATGCGCAAGCTGCGAGGTGTACGAAATAATTCTGTCGTGTTCCTCTGCCGTTGCGACAGCCGTGCCGTCCGCGCCGAGAGCGGCAAAATAAGCTTTGAGCGCCGTGAGCGCTTCGAGGCTTGCCCTGACAGGAGTAAGTATAAAATAGGAATGCTCGAAAAGAGTCGCGGTGGAATGGGAAATTCCGCTCCACTCTCTGCCCGCCATGGGATGAACGCCCGCGAAGTGGATTTCGGGATGGCTCTTTGAAAGCTTCTTCATGGCGTCGACCACGTCTTTTTTATTGCCGCAGCAGTCGATGACGGTTGCCCCCGCCCGAAGCTTCGAGACGGTTTCCTTCAGAACCTTCAGCGTTGCGGAAAGAGGAAGACTTATTATAAGCAAGTCGAGCTTTTCAAAGTCACCGTCCGTAAGTTCATAATCCATTGCGTTTAAGAGCTGGGCTTTTAAAACCGTCTCGCGGTCCTTGTCCCGCCCGTAAACGACGTGCTCCGTTCTCTGTTTGGTGGCGCGCCCGAGGGAGCCGCCTATAAGTCCCAGTCCGATAATTCCTATATTCATTTCAGCCTCTTATTATTTGTCGCGTTTCTTACCGACTATCGGAAGCATAACGTCGATATTGTCCATTACCTCTTTGAACTGCTCGGGACGGAGCGACTGTGCGCCGTCGCAAAGCGCGTGCGCGGGGTCGTTGTGAACTTCGATAATGAGACCGTCCGCTCCCGCTCCTACCGCGGCAAGCGACATGGGGCGAACCAATCTGGAAAGTCCCGACGCATGCGAGGGGTCTACGATTACGGGGAGGTGGGTTTTCTCCTTTAAAATCGGAATAGCCGACAGGTCGAGCGTGTTTCTCGTGTAGGGCTCGAAGGTTCTTATGCCTCTTTCGCAAAGTATAACCTCCTGATTACCCTCGGACATGATGTACTCGGCGCTCATCAACCATTCCTGTATGGTGTTGGCGAGACCGCGTTTCAGAAGTATGGGCTTCTTCACTCTTCCGAGCTTTTTGAGAAGGTCGAAGTTCTGCATGTTTCTCGCGCCGACCTGAATGATATCCACGTCCGCGAACTCGTCCAGAAACTCCTCGCTCATTATTTCGGTAACTATGGGCATTCCGGTCTCTTCTCTTGCCTTTCTCAAATAGTTAAGTCCGACGACCCCCAAGCCCTGGAAGGCGTAAGGCGAGGTGCGCGGCTTGAACGCGCCGCCGCGAAGGCAGGTCGCACCCGCAGCCTTAACGGCTTTGGCAATAGTAATAACCTGTTCCTCACTCTCGACCGAGCACGGTCCCGCGATAACCTGAAAGTGTCCGCCGCCGAATTTGTGTCCGTTTACGTCGATTACCGTGTCTTTGGGATGGAATTTTCTGTTGGCGTTTTTAAAAGGCTCCTGTATTCTCTGCACAGATTCCACAATGTCAAGCGAACGGATAAGGTCGATATCCACCTTTGAAGTGTCGCCGATTAAGCCTATAACCAGCGAATTCTCGCCGCGGCTGATATGCAAATCGAGACCGAGCCCCTTTATCCAGTCGGTCAGATTGTGAAGCTGTTTCTCGTCTTGGTTGTCTTTTACTACGATAATCATTTTGTCTCTCCTTTATAAAAATAACCGCCTCTCAGGAAGCGGTTAAAACTTGATTTTTACTTTAAGTAATTACTTTTAACCGCGTGCAAATGAAGAGCTTCTAAAATAAAAGCCCTCAAAATAAAAGTAATATCCGAAAACGCGGTTTTGTGAATTCATTTCTTACCTCTAGGGACTATAATATAACCGCCGAAGAAAATTGTCAACGGTTTATGCGGAATTTTCGCTTGTTTTGATATTATGTACTTTTTTCTGCGAAGAAAAAAGTACCAAAAAAGACGATGTAACGCCGCAGGCTCGCAACAAGTTGCTGAAAACCCGCGGCTTTCGTTTTTGTTGGGTACCACTTCCTCCTCACCGTCATTGCGAGACTTCAGTCGAAGCAATCCAGTGCTTAATAAATTATCCTTATTTATTATGGGCGGGGCTACGCGGGTCTGGATTGCTTTGTCGCTACGCTCCGCGCAATGACGAAGCGGATACTTTTTCACTTTTCACTCTTACTTCTTACTTTAATATTTATCCGCAACCGCTCGCCGTAGGCGAGTGATTTCACCAAGCCGCAAGGCTTGATTTCACTC
>CAYXBO010000044.1:0-6818 GCA_964463195.1 uncultured Christensenellaceae bacterium
CAACGTTGCAATATGCGACCAGCTTACCTCCCCGAAAGACCAAAAAGGAATGGTAAAGCGCGGAGTTACGCGTCTTATCACGCCCGGAACAGTCATCGAAGACGGTATCCTTGACAATACGAAAAATAACTATATAGCCGCCGTATACGTAACGCGTTCGGGTTACTCCGTCTCATACGTCGATATAAGCAACGGAGAAATCAGCGCTTACGCAAAAATCGGAAACGACATTTCGGCTAATCTCGAAAACTATCTTCAGGTATTATCCCCGAACGAAATAATAGGGAATTCCAATTTTCTGAAGCTTGCCGAAGAATTTTCATCGGTTTCCGCAAGGAAGCTTAAACGACCGAAATTGCATTACGATTACGCTTTCGACAGAGATAATGCGGAAGCTAAAATTAAAGCTCATATGGGAGTTTACAGCCTCGCCGCTTTGGGTATTCAAAAGGGCAGCGATTTGGAAGTGTCGGCAATAGGCGGACTTCTGGACTATATAAACGCCACGCAAATGCGCGAGCTGTCGCACATAAACCGCGTACGAATTCTGCACGACAATTCGCACATGCTTTTGGACTACAACACCAAAAGAAGTCTTGAGCTTACCGAAAATATGTCCGACCAAGGAAAAACCGGTTCGCTTTTGTGGGTTTTGGACAACACGGGCTCCAATCTCGGCGCGCGTTGCCTGAGACGGTGGCTCGAAGAACCGCTCTTATCCGAAAAGGAAATCAACAGAAGATTGGACGCGGTGGAAGATTTGGTTAAACGTCCCTCGACTAAAGCAACGATTGTGAGATATCTGCAAAAAGTCAGAGACCTTGAAAAGGTGGCGGGAAAAATCAGCTACGGTACGGTAAACCCAAGGGAATGTCTCGCAATTAAAGAGACGCTCGAAACGGTTGCTCCGATTAAAAAAGCGTTAAGCGCATTCAAGTCTCAGTATCTTTGCGATTTGAATTCCGAATTAGACAATATGTCAGAGGTTCTAGAGCTTATTACGAAGTCGATAAAACCAGACGCTTCAACCGTAATCAGAGAGGGCGGATTTATTGCAAAGGGCTATAACGCTGCATTGGATAAGCTCCTCGAAATGAAAGATTCCGGTGGAAATTGGATGAGAAAGTTCGAGGCAAAGGAACGGGAAGATACCGGACTGAAAAACCTTAAAGTCGGATATAACAGGGTGTTTGGTTATTATATCGAAGTACCGCGCGCCCAAGCCGACCAGGTTCCCTATAGCTACATTCGCCGCCAGACAACGGCTAATTCCGAAAGGTATATTACCGAGGAGCTGAAACAAAGAGAAGAGGAGCTGCTTGGCGCGTCTGAAAAAGCACTTTCCCTCGAAATGGATTTGTATGCCGAGATTAAAGAGTTTTTAAGTCAGAATATCCGTCAGATGCAACGAAACGGCACGGCGCTTGCTCAGCTTGACGCTTTGTGTTCTCTTGCGACTGTAGCGGTGTCTAAAAATTACGTCAGACCGAAAATCGTTACAAACGGCAATATTAAAATTACCGACGGAAGACATCCGGTTGTCGAAGCGTTTAAAAAGCAGAACGAATACGTTCCAAACGACTGCGTTTTCGATAAGGATAACACAATGCTGATAATTACCGGACCCAATATGGCAGGTAAAAGCACGTATATGCGGCAGGTTGCGCTTATAACTCTCATGGCGCAGATAGGAAGCTTTGTTCCCGCAAAAGCCGCCGAAATAAGCATTGTAGACAGGGTGTTTACGCGAATAGGCGCAAGCGACAATCTCTCTCAGGGGCAGAGCACCTTTATGGTGGAAATGACCGAGCTTTCGGCAATTCTTTCCTCAGCCACTAAAAACAGCTTGCTCATTTTGGATGAAATAGGGCGCGGCACGTCCACTTTGGACGGACTTAGCATTGCCTGGGCGATAATCGAACACCTTGCCGCCAAAGTTTCGGCAAAAACCTTATTTGCAACGCATTATCACGAGCTTTCGCAAATAGAAGGCTTTATGCCGGGGGTAAAGAATTTCCGTACGCTTATAAACGACTCCAACGGAAAAATTTCCTTCCTCTATAAAATCGCCCGCGGAGGAGCGTCGAAAAGCTTCGGTATAGAAGTCGCTGAACTTGCCGGAGTCAGAAAGGATATAATTACAAGAGCTAAAGCGGTAATGCATTCTTTGGAGGACACTCACGAGCTATCCGGTGATTTAATCGACAGGCTTTCGCAGTCTCCGTCCGAAACCTCTGTCGCCACAACGCAAATAGGCTTTTTTGAAGAAGATAAAAGACTTGCCGCAGTGGAAAGGACGCTAAAGGATTTGGACGTAAACAGATGCACGCCCATCGAAGCGCTCACAATATTGTCTGATATAAAAAAACTATTGGAAGATAAATAAATGAAAATCAACGTTTTACCCGGAGAGGTTTATAATCGGATATCCGCCGGAGAGGTGGTGGAAAATCCCCGTTCAGTCGTTAAAGAGCTGGTGGAAAACGCAGTCGATGCCGGCGCTTCAGCCATTTCCGTATATATTGAAGACGGAGGAATTAAATCCGTTACCGTTATCGATAACGGTATCGGAATAGAACGAAGCGAGGTCGAAACGGCATTTTTACCGCATGCAACGAGTAAAATCAAAACTGCGGAAGATTTGGAAACACTGTCAACGCTGGGGTTCCGCGGCGAAGCATTGCCGAGTATAGCGGCGGTTGCCGAGGTTACGATGATAACCCGCTTTAAAGACGATAAAGACGCTACGAAAATCATTGTAAAGGGTGGTCAGGTACTGGAGAAATCCGTGTCGCAAATAGAATGCGGAACCAACGTCGAAGTAAGAAACCTGTTCTATAACACGCCAGCCCGCTTCAAGTTTTTAAAATCAATAAAAAGCGAAGAAGCGGCGGTAACTTCCGTTATGGCAGGTTTTATTTTGGCAAACCCGCAAGTTAATTTCAAATATTACGTTGACGGAAATCTTAAATACGAAAGTGTGGAAAATACTTTATTCTCCGCCGCATGTACCGTTTTCTCCGAGGACTTTGCAGCAAAATGCGCCGAAATATCTCTATCGGATAACTCCGTAAAAATAAGCGGATATACGTCCCTTCCCGAGTTGTCGCGCGGTAACAAAGGAATGCAGTACCTTATAATAAACGGCAGAATAGTCAGTGACAGTGCAATTTCGGCGGTAGTACAAAACGCTTACGAAAACCGCTTAATGACAAGAATGTTCCCGATGTTCGTAATAGATATTATTATGCCGTTCGATGCCGTAGACGTAAACGTTCATCCCAATAAGCTGGAGGTTCGCCTTGCCAATCCGCGGCTTATACACGGATTAATTTATAAAGCAGTAAAAAACGCGCTAGAAAAAGCCGATGAAGAAAAAACGGTTGAGCTGTTGAAAAGCTTTGCGCCGATTACAACCCCAAGCCGTACAGAACAGCGCGTCGTTGAAAATAAGATTACAACTCCGACGTCCACCCAAAAATCAATCCGTACCGAAGATATAAAATCCAAACCTACCGTCACTGAAACTGTCAAACCGTTCGTAAGCAAATACAGTGACGTTACGATTGACTTCGACGACTTTAAAAGGACCGGTTCCACTTCCAGACTTCGCTCAAGTTACAACGATATAGATACAGTAGCCGCAGACAAAACAGAAACAAAAACCCAATCTGACAGCCAATTAAGGTTATTGAATAAAGAAGCGGCGGCAGAAATTTCATACACCGTCTTAGGGCAGATTTTCGATACCTATATTCTTGCCGAGTCGGGCGACGAGCTGTTGATTATAGACCAGCATGCAGCGCACGAGCGAATACTTTTCAATAAGCTAACCGATGCGTTTTCCAAAGAGGCTATAGGGCGGCAGATTTTGCTTTTCCCGATATCTTTCACACCTGATTCGCCTCAAGAATACGATTTCTTGGTTTCTGAACTGAAAACTCTTGATGAAGTCGGATTTGATTTAAAGGATAACGGCGACGGAACTATCTTTATTTCGGCAATACCCGAAATTATGACAGGAATGAATATCGAGCGCATTATGACGGAATTTTGTTCCGATTATAAAAGCGGAAAGGAAAACGTTAAAACTATCGTTAAAGATAAACTCGCACGCGCCGCATGCCGCGCGGCAATTAAAGGCGGGGACAAACTAAGCGGTGAAGCAACCTCGTATTTTCTGGAATATTATATAAAAGAGGGCGTTCCGCTACAATGTCCGCACGGTCGTCCCACCGTCGTAAAAATGAGCAAAAAAGATTTTGAAAAAATGTTTAAGAGGATAATTTGATATGATGATTATAATAGGAGGTCCTACAGCCTCCAAAAAAACCGAACTTGCAATAAAAGTCGCGGAACGCCTAAACGGAGAGATTATCTCTGCAGATTCCATGCAGGTATATAAAAAGTTGGATATCGGCACGGCAAAAATCAAATCTGAAGAAATGGGAGGAATTCCACATTACGGCATTGATATCGTCGAACCAGACCACAGCTTTTCCGTCGCGGAATACCACATATACGCCGAAGCCGTAATAAAAGACGTGCTTGCAAGGGGCAAAACTCCGATTGTCGTCGGCGGAACAGGGCTTTATATCCGCTCCTTACTTTATCCGTTCGGATATGGCGGAACCTCTGAGCACAGCGATTTGCGCAAAACACTCATGTCTGAAGCCGAGGTATACGGCAAAATGCACGTGTACGAAAAGCTTCGCGATATGGACCCGGAAAGAGCGGCAAATATACATCCGAATAATTTAAGAAGGGTAATCCGCGCAATTGAAATCGCAACGTACGGAAGCAAAGAAACCGTTTCCCCAAAAAGACGTTCTGACGCTTTGTATTTTGTCACGTCTGTAGAGCGTCCTATTATTGTAGAATGGATTAACGGAAGAGTTGATAAAATGATTGCCGCAGGACTGGAAGACGAAGTCCGCGGACTTTTAAAAAGCGGAATAAACTTCGACCACCACAGCATGCAGGGAATAGGATACAAAGAATGGCGGGGATTTTTCGAAGGGCGAGAGTCTCTGAATGAAGTAATAGAGAAAATCAAACGCAATACTAGGGCATACGCCAAACGTCAGGTAACTTGGTTTAAAAGAGAAACGGGAATTCAGTTAAACAGTCTACGAAATGTTGACGACTTAGCCTCGTTTATTGAGGATAGTTATAAAAAACACGCCAATCAATAATACTCGAACTGTAAAAACAGGAGCAAATATGTCAAATCGTGCAATCGAAATAGTTAATAAAAGCCAATCAAAATGCTCGGAAATCTTCAATAAAATAGACGAAATCGCGCTATTTAATCAAAAAAAGGTCTTAGACGCTTTCAGAAAAAACAAAATCAGCGCCGCCCATTTGGTGGGAAGCACCGGATACGGCTATTCTGACATGGGAAGAGACGCTTTAGCTAAGGTTTTTGCAGACGTATTTCACACCGAAGCTGCTATTGTTTCGCCGCTTATCGCTTCCGGAACGCACGCCTTGACAATTTCTTTGTTCGGATTGTTGCGTCCGAACGACGTTTTGTTATCGGTCGCCGGCAAGCCGTACGATACCTTGGACGACGTAATATCCGGTAAAAACGTCGGTTCTCTTTCCGATTTCGGTATCTCTTTTCAATCGGTGGAATTGTCGAACGGGAAACTCGATATAATTAAAATTAAGGAAAAAATCTCAGAATTACAGCCTAAAATCGTATTTTTACAGCGTTCTCAGGGCTATGATTGGAGATTACCGATATCTATAAACGAAATATCGGAAATAGTTAAATTAACGCGTGAAATCTCTCCGAATTCTGTGGTTATGGTAGATAACTGTTACGGAGAATTTACCGGTTTTTATGAACCTACAGACGTCGGAGCGGACGTTATAATAGGTTCGCTTATAAAGAATTGCGGCGGCGGAATAGCGCCTACAGGCGCTTATATCGCCGGAAAATCGGCTTTTATAGAGCAAATCGGCTATAGATTTACGGCTTCGTCCGTAGGGACGGAAATCGGCTCCTGTATATCCGGATATTTACCTTATTACGAAGGATTGTTTTTGGCGCCAAAAACCGTAGCTTCGGCTTTAAAATCGAACGTTTTAAGCGGATATGTTTTAGAAGAGATGGGATTTGAGACGACTCCAGCCGCGGGCACGTTACCTTGCGACATAATTCGAGCCATAAAATTCAATGAAGAGAAAAAACTTACCGATTTTTGCGTTGCAATTCAAGCCGCGTCGCCGATTGACAGTTATTTGACTCCCGAAGCATGGGACATGCCCGGATATAACCACAAAGTTATTATGTCTGCGGGTACGTTCGTACAAGGTTCCTCACTTGAAATGACCGCCGATGCGCCGATAAAGCCTCCGTATATCGGATATTTACAAGGTGCTTTAACATATGAACACGCCGTAATTGCATTGACCGAAGTCGTTGAAAAACTAATTTCTCAATAAAAATTGCATTTTGCGCCGCATGCGAATTTTAGTGATTTTATTGAGAAATTCGCTTTAATCTTTCATACTCTCTTTCAAAATCACACTATCTCTTCGCAAAATCTGTATTTTGCGAAGAGATATTATACGTTGCCCTTGCAGTAAAATTTAAGAATTTTTACCTGAAATCTAAAAATGTTCTTAAGTAAAAATTTAGACTGATATATCGCCATATCGCCATTTGAACATTTCTTCACTCTACCACTGAAATATTTTAAAGATAATATGAATTTATATGTTATAATGTAACTATGAGTAAGGATTATTTCAAGTACAGAAATATTATTTGCGATAATCAGACGTCAAAGATTCTGGAATATTTGCCT
>CAYXBO010000044.1:6828-8665 GCA_964463195.1 uncultured Christensenellaceae bacterium
TTGTTTTTCATAGTATGATACCTTTAACAGAAGAATATATAATTTCAATAGAAACCCACACTTCTTCCTTGACCAGATTGAATTATATAAGAGATATTACCCTGTTTTTTGAATTTGCGGTAAATAATGTTCGACACGTAAGAGGAAAAAAACTCAATGAAATTTCTCTCGAGGATATTTCTCAATTTGAAGCAACGCATATAGAACGCTATTTGAGCTACGTTTCGCATTATGAAGCTGACGGAAAGCAATATTCCAATAATGACCGCGCAAAAGCCCGCAAGCTGTCGAGTATCAAAAGCCTTTTTAAGTATCTGTTTAACAGAGATTTAATTCCTTCGGACGTTTCGGCAAAGGTTACCGCGCCTAAAATCAAATTAAAAGAAATAATTCGCTTGGATTCCGACGAAGTCGAGAATGTTTTAACCAATGCGGAAACGGAGCATCCGTTTATTTCTGAAAGGCAGTCAAAATACAATCGCAATCAAAAAGAACGCGACGTGGCTATGCTCACCCTGTTTCTCGGAACCGGAATCCGTGTCAGCGAATTAGTAGGATTAAACGTAAACGATATTGATTTTGAAAATAATTCTTTCGTTGTCACAAGAAAAGGCGGAAACCGCTCTATTCTGTATTTTTCGGATGAAGTAAAAGAAACATTGTCCGTATGGTGCGCACTACGTGAGCACATTCTTAAAGATTCGGATATAAAAAATGACGCCCTATTCCTTTCATCTCAGAAAAAGCGTATTTCCGTGCGGGCTGTCGAAAATATTGTCAAAAAATATGCCAAAGCAATTACTCCGCTTAAAAAAATCACCCCGCACAAGCTCCGCAGCACTTACGGTACCTCGCTATACTCCGCAACACGCGACATCTATGTCGTAGCCGAAGTTTTGGGCCATAAAGACATAAACACCACAAAAAAACACTACGCCGATATATCTAACGATATTAAGCGCAACGCGGCTACCGCGGTAAAGCTAAAAAAAGACGATTAAAATTTTTACAAATTGCAAAAATTTGTTTACTTTTATTTTTTTATATGTTATGCTACATATATAAATTACCCTAGCGTAAGAGGTTATATATGACCAAACATGCAGAACTTAACGAAAAACTCAGGAATATATCCGATTATATCAATCGTTCGCAATTAGAACGCGGATATTCACCGTCCGTCCGCGAGATATGCGACGAGTTCAACATTAAATCCACTGCATCGGTTCACTATTACTTCAAAAAAATGGAAGAATACGGTTTTATCCGTAAAGATAAGCAAAAAAGCCGTGCTATCGAAGTGCTTCGCAATCAAGGCTCGGTCATCCACCGCGACGTAGTAAATATTCCGCTTGTCGGACGGATACACGCAGGATTGCCGCATTACGCCGCTGAAGAAGAACACGAAAATTTTCCTTTCCCTTCCAAGCTTTTCTCTTCTAACGACGAGCTGTTCATGCTCGAAGTCAAAGGCGAAAGTATGATTGAAGCAGGAATATACGAAGGCGATTACGTTGTAGTTCGCCGTCAACAAACCGCAAAGGACAACGATATTGTCGTCGCTTTAATAGGAAATGAAAGCGCTACCGTAAAACGTTTTTTCAGAGACAGAAAATATATTCGCCTGCATCCTGAAAATAAGTATATGAAAGACCAGATATATACTGCGGAATTAGAGATACTCGGCGTTGTTGTCGGGCTTATTCGCACTAACGTAAACTGAATAGTATTATCTATTGACTACAAATTAAAAATATTATATAATGAATGTATCCTAAACAGGCGGTTATTAAATGGATACAGTCAACACAGAACTCATAAGAGGACATGTAGATAC
>CAYXBO010000045.1:0-8366 GCA_964463195.1 uncultured Christensenellaceae bacterium
TTACTCATAATTATCCCCTTATCGGAATTTTGTAATAAGCAATTTATTTCGTCATTGCGCAAATTTGCCTCTGGCAAATCTGATGAGGGACTACGTTGCTTATAAATCTATAAAAGCGTATATGCATACGGTTAGTAATATACGCTATACAGAAACTACGAATTGACTTCAGTCGAAGCAATCCAGTGCTTAATAAAACATCCGCTGTTGAGGATAAAAATTAAAATCCGCTTAAATTATATATGATTTTATGCTTCTTTTTCGCATAGTCAAAAGCCAGCTTCGTTCCGCTTTTATATGCGCGCATACCGTCTGAAAAGCCGTCCTCAAGATAATAAAAGATGCAGTAGTCCGACTGGTCAAGCATATATAAATTTCTCTTAACGTATACCGACTTCCCCGCATTTACCGCACAATTCGGAAAATAAGTTTCGTCATAACTCTGCAACAAATAATCCGTGTAACTCTCATCGATATACTGATACTCCGCTCTTACGTAAACCCTTTTGATATGCCCGTACTTCTCTTTAAGTTTAGTAACGATTTCCAAACACAACTTGTCAAATTCGCTTTTGCTTCCGAAAAGAAAAGTATCCACGCCCTTCCATTTAATCATAACGTCAATTAAACCGTATAACCTGTCTTCAAGCGCTTTCGTTCTTTTTATCTTCCTATGCCCAATGAAACAGCATGTATAGAAATTTCTATTATTCATACAACTATTATAAATATTCGATTTCAAATAATGCAAGCGAAATTATAGAATTTCAAATAAATTTAAATTATGGTGAATAAAGAAAATTTTTCGGAAATTTTAAGAGAATTGATGATTGATGTGAAATTAAATCAATCTGAGTTTGCAGATAAAATCGGAGTTAAACAATGCCAAATCAGCGAATGGCTAAGTGGTAAAAATAAACCTCGCTATGATAGTTTAAAAGCAATTTGCGAGGCGTTCGATATTTCAGCAGATGTTTTACTCGGTCTGAAAGATTTTTAAACTCTCGAATTTCTTTGTAGAAACAAATAACAAACAAAGACGAAAGCCGCAAACTTGAGCAATGAAATTGCGAGTTTGCGGCGTTACAGCGTCTTTTTTGGTTCTTTTTTCTTCGCAGAAAAAAGAACACCCTAGCTTCTTTCTATTTCGTAATTTTCGGCTAAGTCGTTATCCCTTATTGAAACGTCCTGGCACTTGATGGTACGGATAAGGAGCTGCCCTGCGGTAGAGCCTTCAAAGGTATTGGACTTGATACTTATATTATCGGTTGAGCGCGCGACGATTGCCGAGGTTTTGCCTAGGCGGAAATCGTTGTTCTCGATATTTATGTTAGAGTGAACGGCGCCGCGGTGAGCTTGGTTCTCCGGCCAGATAAGAACGGTGGTCTTGCCGCATTCGATAAAGCGGTTACCCTCAATATTCACGTTGCGAACGCAGCCTGACTCGTACCAGGCGCGGCAGTCGTCGGAAATGAAAATCCCCGCCATTGCCGTCTTTTTGAAGGTATTTTCCACAATATCCACGCGCCCTGCGGTGGTAACCAACGCGCCGCGGGCAGTACCCATTCCGCAATAGTTCTGACGGTAATCGAGGTTTGCGTTGCGGGAAGCGTTTTCGACTGAGCAGTTCTTTTTCGCCCGGTCGGGAATGCTGTCCTCGAGAACGATTTTGGTTATATAGGGAGTGACGAGCTCCGAGGAAACGACTTTAGAGGAAAACACGGGAAGAAGGTCGGATTTGTTGACGAAGGTTACCGTATCCCCAGGGTCGAACGCGTTGAAGCCGTAGGTCTGATGGTGCTTGAACACTACCTGAACCTCGTTGTCCGCAACCGATTTAATATCCCAGAATACGCCGTGAACGTTTATAAAGTCGTCGTTGGAGCCCTCGAAACAGCTGTTCTTTACGACTATGTTGCCGCTGCAGAGACAGAAATGCAAAAAGTCGGTGTGAGAAGCGACCATTCTTCCGCCGCCCTTTCTCGGCGCGAACACCACAGTATCCAAGGTAATGTCGGACGAGAGCTGCGCGACGAGGGCGTGGCTGTGATTGTAGTGCTGCGAAAAGTTTTTGAAGGTTATTCCGCACGAGCGGTTTACGAATATACCCACCTCGTATCTTACGATTGTACCGATTGCGTAGCGGTCGCCTTTTGCAAATGCAGGAGGCAGGAAATATCTGACTTTTACAACGTTAGGCTCCAGTTCCTTGACCGAAGTCGCCGCAAAAAACGGATGCTTTGCAGTGCGGACAAGACGGTCGGGCTCCGCCGCAAACGACGCCATCGTCATAGGGAAAGTCCAGTTTTTCGTAGCTCTCCACTTCCAGTTGTCGTCATAGAACGTAAGCTTTCCGTTCTTAATTCTGTAGTGGCTGTCCGGATGAATTTTAAGAGTTGCCGAAAACGGCTTTTTCTCGACAATCTCGATTTCCGAAACCGTAGGTCTCGCGTAATCGATTGTCAGATTGGAAATTTTAACGTTGCTGCAATTGTCGACGAACATGTTCGTCATCATGCCGTGCAAAAGAATTTCCGCGCCCGCGCCCTCGATTTCCACGTCCTTTAAGCCGCGGAGAATAAGCGCAAAGGTGTGAACGTGGTTGGGAACCTCCTTCTCACCGGCGGTATTCGTAATATAAGTCAGCTCTTTCTGAGCGGATTTGGCAAAAATATCGTAAACGCCCTTCCTAAGTTCAATGCTAATCGGAGCGTCTTTTCCCGCGCACGCTTCAAACATTTGTCTGAAGTTTTCCGTAAGGTCGGCTCCGGTATCGGGAATAATGCCGTAATCGGCAGGATTTATAGTCAATATTTCCATACGTAAAAGAAACCTCCGCAGACATTATACCAAATTCAGAAATTTAAATCAATAGTGGGTTTTCGCGAAAATCGACCTGAAACGAAGCTTAATCTTTTATATCGTTTACGTCGTTGTTCGTTTCGCCGTTCTCTTCAGGAATAGGCTTTGCGGCGGAGTGAACAAGTCGGTTTTTCACCCGCAGAATAAAGTGCTTTAAGTAATGGCGGAAATCTTTGTTGAGCAACACGACCGGCACGCAAATCACAGTCGAAACGGCAACGGAAATTCCTCCGTTTGCAAACATTTCAACCCACTCGTTGCCGTCGGAAATCATAATAAAATGCAATCCGGTCAGCGCTGCGGTAAACAATCCGATAAAGAAGTAGTTCCGGATATAATATTTTTTAGGAGTCGCGCGGAAGCCGTATTTGTAAAGAACGTAAGGCTCTACGACGTGACAAATCAAGAGGTTGGTGACGATTGTGGCGACTATAACTCCTACGACGGACATATCCTCGCCCCAAATATATCCGAACAGATAAACGAAGCCGATTGACAGCGCTACGTTCAGAATTCCCTCGAACAACGGCTTCCACCTGTCGTTGTAGAACGTTCCGCTCGCGTCTCTGAAAAGTAGCGTTGCCTGCCGCATGAACTGTATAAAATAGTTGAGCGTAATGATATACGAAATGGATTTAGGCAATTCCAATCCGCCGCCGAAGCAAAGAGTTACGAGGTTGTCGATAACTCCGTAATAGCCTAAAAAGAAAAGACACCCTATGACGAAATTGAACGTATGGAAGAAGTTGTAATATTTCTGAACCGTAACACTGTCTTCCTGTATAAACATATGTCCGAGAACCGACGCGAGCGGAGTAAAAAACAGCATAATCGTGCCCGACATCGCCGTCATAATGGTGGTGTAGTTGGTGTACTTTCCGAGGATGATAACGCCGATAAACGCCGAAATTATCAGGCTGTCGGCAGTATTGACAAGCACGCCGCCGATTTTGTGCATAAACATTGCTTTGACGTTTTTAACGACCTCTTTTTTCGTATCGGCGTCCACCGCCTGTTTATTTGTAATAACCGTGCGGTATCTTCTCCGTGCAATAATCTCGGTTATCACCCATTGGAATAATGAAGCGACTATTCTGCAGAACAAAAACCATATAAACGAATGAGATACGACGAGAACGACAATTTGCAATATGCACTGCAAAACCTGTCCGCCCGACTGAATGGAGGTGGAAATATAATTGTTTTTATAGGCGTTGTTCAGGGAAATCTGCGCACTGAAAGCGTAAGTCAGAACTATCGACACCAAAAACAGCGCAAACGTCAGATAAATATTGTAATTTTCCACGCTGTAGCCCTTTGCAAAAACGGGCAAAAGCGGCATTATCGCGCAGCCGGCGACTAAAATAATCGCACCGATAATGAAGTATATTTTACGGAATAAGAAATAAAGCGCGGAAACCTTATCGTTGTCGCCGTCAACGATAGGCTTATACATGCAATACGTAATAGCTGTTCCGATACCGAGCTCCGCCACCGACAAAAAACCGATAATACTTGAATAAAGCGAATCGAGACCGTTGGCTTCGTTTCCGATATACTTAATCAGAAAGCGGCGCGTCAGCAACGTGCCTACCAGCAAAACCACTCTGAATGCAATTGAAACCGCTACGTTTATCGCGCCCTTCTTCTTATCCATCGGTTCTGACCGTTCTCGCTTTTACAATTCGTTCAGGATACGGCGTCCGCCTGAATACCGTACCGCTACCCTTTCTTCGTCTCACGTTTCTGTATAAATATTTATCGACGGCGTAGAGAACCAACGGCAAAAAGTATTCGTATACCCACAGCGAATAGTAGATTATGACGTTATACATCCCTATCGTTATGCCGAGATGTATTGCCATGTAAGTGAAAATACACTTATATTCTTCGTTTTCCGCATTCTGAATCAGACTGTCGAACCATACGGCGGTCAGCGCGACGAGAATTGCGGGTAGCCCTATTCCGATAACCCCGAAATAAATGTAACCGCAACAAATCATCGGCAGAATTGCGCCGCCGGTATCGTAAAACTCATTCCAGCTGATATTGGTTGCCGGATAATTTGCAAATCCCCCGACTATAGGAAGCTGGCTGATAAAATCGGAAAACAAATTACGGAAGCCGACGTTTCCGGCTGATTTATAGTAGAGCCCCGCGGCTATATTCATTGGTCCGTCGAAATAGTTGTTGATTATTCTGGCAAAGCCCTGCATATCCTCCACGTTGGCAATTCTCTTCATGACGAAAACGAAGCCGATTAGCGCAAACGCCAAAGCCGCGATAATAATACTGCGGTTATATGAAATGTATTTGACCGTCATATAATAGAAAATCGCCAGACAAAGCAACACTACGTTAATCTGCTCCGACGAAAGTATAGTGAACGCCAGAAACGTCAGGAAAAGCGACAACAACCATTTGAGCGGATTTTTTAATTTTTCCGCATTATTAATCTTGACCAGCGCAATCATTATTATGGCAATTTTCAGAAACTCCGCCGTCAGCTTGAAAGCGTAATATACCCCTCCGGGCATGCTATCTATCAATTCCTGCAACCGTTCGAGCCTGACCAGCTGGTCTCCTCTTGAAAATATGAATTCCCAGTACAACGGGAAGAGACTGGGATACAGGACGTACATGCCTAAATCGAACAATAAAAATATTGCAATAACCCAATATAACACCTTATTGTTGCATAGCCGTTCTATTCCGCTGCTGTTCCTTGCCTCTCGTTTGCGGAATACGCGCAAATCCCGCTTTATCAATCGGGGATTGACAAGCGCCATAACTATATAAACCGCCAGCATTTCCACAGCCATGAACAAACAGGCTCGGTTTAAATACAGCGAATAAATCTCCTGAGGAATATCGCAGAAGTAATCTCCGAAGACTATAATCATCGGGAAAACCGTAAATCTCACAAAATATAACATGTAAATCAATAAACTGCCCGGACCGATGATATATTTGTCGTAATCGTAAAAAACGGAAACTGCGGTAAATATAAGCGGCAATAAAACCATTCCGATATAATCCGCACGGCTTTCGAGAAAAAATATAACGACGGCGCAAAACAAGCCTACAAGCGCGAAAACGGCTTGCAATTGCTTTATGCCGAACAATCGTTTTATTGGATGGATTTCCGTTATCTGCTCCATTTTTCTACCATACGGAAGTATTCTTCCTGTCTTTTAGCTGCGGCGGTCTTAATGTCGTAACCGGTTACGGCAAATTCTTCCTGCGAAGTAGACTTACGCATGTAATTCCCACCGTCTGCGAGTCTTTTCGCCCATTCGTCTTTATTTAATCCGACGAATTCGATACTGTCCGTTATATCGCTTTCGGGCGGCAGATTGGTAGAGCCTATTATTTTCAACCCGTTTGCCTGAGCTTCGACTAAAACAACTCCAAGACCTTCGTAAAGAGAAGGCATCGCAAACAAATCGAGACCGCTGTAAATTTTGCTTGCCGGAAACACTCCCTGCTCTACCACTATAACTTTATCCTTCAACCCGAGCTCGGAAATTTCGGCTAACAATTGCGATTCCAGCTCGCCGAAACCGTCCAACAACAGTTTAATTTTGGGGTTTATGAGTGTTGCTTCTGCAAAAGCCTTCAGAAGAAAGCTCTGGTTTTTCTGCGCGCTGAAACGACCTATGTTCCCAATCAGGATTTCATCGTCCGAAACGTTATAGAAAGACCGCACTTCACGCCTGAATTCCTCGCAGAAAGCGAATTTTTTATAGTCGATTGCGTTGGGGATAACTTTATCCGCGCTTTTACCCAAAGTGCAGCGCGCGGCAAAGTCCGAACAAGTCACGGTCTGACTGCAGTATTTGTCAAGCTGCTTCCTTGCATATCGCACTAAGAAATTCTCGCCGGCAATGGAGTTGTGAACGTGGAAAATCACAGCCTTGGCTCCCCGCTTCCTTGCGAGCTTGCAATACGCAAATCTTAAAGCCGAGGGTGAATGAACCTCCACTATATCGTATTTATGTTCTCTGAAAAACTTTTTTCTTAAACGGATATTTTTCAACGGAGCCTGACTGAATGCGGGAATTTTATAAATCCTTCCGCCGAGACTTCTTATTTCTTCTTCGTAATAACCTTTGCCGGTATCGAGCACCAAAAAGTCGAATTGAATTTTATCACGGTCCATATTGCGGTAATAATTCATTACCACCGCTTCCGTTCCCGCATTATTCAAACCCGATATGACGTTCAGAACTCTTATCATTTCGACTCCGCAATTCTGTTGTAAATATCAATCATGGTATCGACGTTTTTGTCCCAGTCGTAAAGCTTTCCGACTCTCTCGACACCGCTTTTACCGAGACGCGCGCGCAAGTCGGAATCCGTTAAAAGCGTATACATGTTTTCGGCAATCGCTTCTACGTTTCCTTTGGGAGCAATGAGCCCCGTCTCGCCGTCCACGACCACCTCGGCAAACCCCTCCGCGTCGCTCACCTGAACGGGAACACCGCACGCCATCGCCTCGACGGCGGCAACCCCGAAGGATTCGCTGAGGCTGTTGCTGTTTGCGACGGTAAACCTATTGTATACGTCAGGAAGAGAATCGTTGGGAACGTAGCCTAAAAGCCTAATTCTTTCAGACATTCCGCTATCGTCGATAAGCTTCTGCAGCTCCTCTTTCTGCTCGCCTCTTCCGTATATTTCATATCTCAGCTTTTCCGCCAAATCCGTCCGCCCTTCGGCTTCCAACCGGCGTACCAGAAGAATAAAAGCGTTTACCGTATCCGCAATCCCGTACTTCGGAGAAAGCGTCTTTACGGTTCCGAAAACAATAGTTTCGGAAGCCTTAACGTTGTCTGTCGGGTGAAACCGCGTCATGTCCACTCCGAACGGAGTTATGAAATATTCTCTGTCGACAAGCTTCTTTGCCTGCCTCGCCATACAGTTACTGGTCGATGCAAGAAAGCGGTAATACGACAGGTTCTTTTTTATGGTTTTCATGTTCCCGTCGCTCAGATACGGAAACTCATACACGTCGCTGCCCCAGATATTGAGCAGCGCGTTTTTAAGCTTCGCGAGCCTTCCGAGCGTGCCGTAGCCGCTTGCGTAATGGACGTTTACCACGTCGAACCCGCCCTTCTTTATTCTGCTTTTAAGCGCAATTGCATTCAGATAATAGCCGAACGGCGAAGGAAACGGAAGTAAATTCACTTCCACTCCGAAGGTATAACGGTTGTTAGTATCTGCCGTATGATTTTTGCACGAAAAAACCGTTACGCTGTGCCCTTTTCCTGACAAAGCGTTTGCCCACCTGACAGTATGGACGCTGTTTGCCGCCGACACGAGCGCTATTTTCACTTACCGAACTTCCCCGTAAAATCCACGGACGCGCATTTTGCGAGCGGCAGCTTTACCGGCTTTCCGCTGAAGGACGAAAGATACACGGCAAGTATCATTTCCAATGCGTTTCTTCCCGCCACCGCGTCTACGTACGGCTTGCGGTCGTTCTTTATCGCATCGATAACGTC
>CAYXBO010000046.1:0-8358 GCA_964463195.1 uncultured Christensenellaceae bacterium
ACTTCAAAGTGACTATTTTGCGATGATTTGCGGCGAAGAGTCCGCTGTCAATACCCTTAGGTATTAACAAGGACTCTAAGGCGTAAGGCGCGCAAAAGAGTCCTTTGAAGCGTGTTTGGATTTACAAGTGATTGGTGTATTTTTCTGCAGAAAAAAGTACGAACAACTTAAAAAACAATTCCTTTATGATAATCGGTGTAGCTGTCGATATATTTGTCGAGAATGCTTATAACCTCTTCCGCGCTTTCCACGCCGTAGACTCTGTCTTCGGGGATATTCTCGTAACGGATGCGGTTATCTATTCGGGTATCTGCGATTTTGGGGCTCCAGCCGTCCACGTTCTTATAGGCGATTACGAGGCGTTTTAAGGTCCAGGCGAACGCCGCTTCGGAAAGGGTGCCCGCACCGCCTCCTATGACTATTACGGCGTCGGCGTTGGCAACTATAAGGTTACGGTACATATCGAGACCGGTAGCTACGACGGTATCTGTATATTCGTTGGTGTTCTGACGGTCGAAATAGGGCAGAATGCCGATGGTATCGCCTTCTCTGTATTTTTCGGAAGCGTGTGCCCCCGCAAAGGTTGCGCGCATAACTCCCCAGCCGCCGCCGGTCTGAACTCTGTATCCGTGGTCAACCAGCGCTTTACCCGTTTCAAACGCGAGATTGAATTTCTTTCCGCCTTCTTCGATAAGCGCGTCGCCGCAAACTGCGATAACTTTTCTTCTCATAGAAGCCCTCCTTGAGTATTGCATGCTTTTATTATAGGAAATTTGGAAAAATTTGTCAATACGGCCGCAAACCGGATTGAGGATTATCCCGTATTTCCCGAGAAATATCCGAAATTTTATTATTTAGGGACTGAGTTAGTATATGCAGGGTGGAGTAAAAAAGTCACAAAAAAACGGTCTGCTTTCGGCAGACCGTTTTTCCTTAATACTTTTAACTGTTACACCGTAGCGGGGTCTATTTTGAGATAGTCGAAGAAGTTGTCTATTTTGCAGTAATCCTCGTCGTAGGTGTAGGTGGTGGGGTTGAAGGGCTGAACGTCACCGGTGAAGGAGATGGGACCCGCGCCGAGGGTGCCGTACCAACCTTCGTCGGTTCTCCAGCTCTTTATTACACCGCAGTCCCAAATCTCGTAGGTATATTTAAGAGCGGTGAAGATAACCGGATTGGCTCCCGTATAGTTTTTGAGGTCGTTGATGCGCTCATTGGTTAATTTGTTGATTTTGTTGTTGGGATTTTTTTGGTCGTAAAGCGGGTTTGCGAGGTGCAACGCTTTGTTGAGGGTTGCATCTTCGCATTCAGCTGCCCAAGCTTTGATTTCATCGGCATTTTTAGTATCGGGACGGGTCGGCATTTTTGCTTCCAGAACCACTCTCAAATACCAATGGTCGGTCTCTTCGTTGGCGGGATTACCGTCTGCATCGATATAAATTTTTTCGATTACGGTTTTAGTCTGGTCGAACCATTTATACGGTGCAAAGTCGGTGGCATTCACGTAGTCCGAAGGGTTGAGTGACAGAATGTATTTGTTGCCGTAGTCCAAGGAGAATATGGCATCGGGGTCCACCAGATTGTCGGGGCGCTCGTTAACTTCCTTCAGTCCTTTTTCCATTGCGGCAGTCCAGTTTGCGGTACAGCGACCGTCGTCGAAGGTGGTGGGCTCGCCGTTTACGAGAACGACCTGACCTTCTTCGTCAACCAAATCCGTACCTACCAGGTACTGCGGGAACGCGCCGGTCAGAACGTAGTAATAATCGCCGTAATCGATTTGTCTTTTCGCCTTATTAAGAATGGCTTCCGCGGCGGTGACAACCGTACCGGACATCGGGAAATCGGGGTCCTGAACTATGGCGTTGATGTTCTGATGGAAGTAATTTTTACCGTTCTGAGCGTGAATGGTCTGGCTCATGAGGTTACCTTTAATAGCGCCCGCGATATCCGCAGAGCCGCCCGCGTCGGTGAAGTAACCGAAGAAGGGAACCTTCTTTTCGTTATAGTCTGCAAGGCGGATGAGGTTTATGGCATCGGTAACTTTGTCCTCAAGCTCTCCGACGTAAATTTGCTTTCCGTCGTTGTTGGGGTCGTCCTCGAAGTCACCGCTGAAATACGCGGAGGTGCTACCCCAATCGACTCCCTCTTCGAGGAATTGGGTAAGCGGGAATTCCGCTTCCCATCCCGTTTTGACGAGGTCGGTCGGGTAGAGACCTAAACCGGTCGGCACGGGAATAGGCGCGTCGACGGCGGCTTTACCGCTCATAATGCCGAACCAAAAGACCAGTATTACGGCGGCTATGAGGGCGAGAATAAGTATCGTTTTCAAGATTTTGACGGCAGTTGCCATAAAACGTGTACCTCACTGTCAAATTTGTTGTTTTCGTTATTATTGTATGATACATAGTAATGTATAATAGCATTTTACCGCTTTACGCGCGTAGTGTCAAGAGGCAAATTTTAAGGAAGTTTTCAAAGTCTTATCGGAACGCGCTCGGAAGACCTGGGAATAAACCGTGAAAACGCGGTAGAAATATGCGGAAAATCCTATGAAAAAGCTCTGTTTTTCTGCTGTTCCTAAAGCGTGGCGCGGCACGGGCGGCAAATTTTAAAAATTGCGGTTTTCACATGGAAATTATGGAATTTTATTGTAAGTATTTGGATATAGCAGATAATTTAATATCCGCACCCGCCGTGGGTTGCAAATATCTTGCAATTAGCTTCCACGGTGCAGGGAAATTTTCAAGGAAGCAAATGTGTGCAAGTACAAGGCAAAGGAGTTGCAGGCGTAGCTACGCCTACGTCAAGCGAGTTTAACGCCGTAATTGCGCGCATTTGCCCTCGAAAATCGGATGCGGATATTAAATTATCTGCTTAGTGTGACTGAAAATTTCACACAAAACCGTATTGACTGAACAATGCGCCTTTATTATAATATATATAACTGGGTACGTGTGCTGCATATATGCGCGCGTGAAGGAGAGAAGAGGAATGAATAAATTAAAGGTGAGAAAGCTACTGAGTCTTTCGGCGGTCGTCGTTTTAACGGCGACGCTTATAACGTGTACCGCGCTGTTTGCTGCGGGCGTGTTCGGCAATGACAATAATCCTCTCGTTCCTTCCGACGGCGGCGCAATCTCCGGCACCTCTTCTGCCCAGCTCAACCTTATTGACTTCGGCGTATTCGGCGAGACCTCTACCGAAACGGGCACGGTCGGAAAGAACTACAATTCCACAAACGGCATAGCGATTACGAGTGGAACAGGGTTCAGGTCGGCGTTTCCCAATAATACCGATGACGTCGGGAAAACCTCCGGCGGCGGCAATCAGCCCTATTATCTTGCCAACGACATAACTCTGACGGCTGCACAGTTCGGTACGCGTGCGGTTAACTACTGCAACTTTGACGGAAACGGTAAAACCATTACCGTTGAGTGCAGCAAGGACGCAAGTTCACCCACGTCGTGGAATACCTTCACGGCAATAGGTTCCTACAACTCCAACACGGTAGCGGCAGGAGGTTTATTCGGCAGAAGACTGATTGGCACGGTCAAGAACGTAACGATAGTCATAAACGGATACGTAGAAATTTCATTCGCTTCGTCAAACGCGACGGCATTCGGGCTTATAGCCGGTTGGGTGGACGGAACGATAGAGAACGTTCATCTCATAATAAACGGAAACGCAATGATGAAAAATACCTCTTCGGAAAACGGAGACCTTGCGTTTGGAGGTATGGCGGGAATATCCGGACTGTCGACGACGTCGAAAGGCACATTCCACAATGTAAAACTCACCCTTAACGGAAAATTCGGAGCAAACAGCGCCGGAGCCGGTCGTCACGAGTTTGTCGGCGGAATTGTCGGTCTTGCGACTTCGATAGATATAAATTGCGCGCACTTAGCCGGCAGCAGCGACGGAGTTTTTGCGTTTGAAGGCGCCACCGGTTGGGGCATGATGGGCGGCATAATCGGTTCTTTCAGAGGACCTGCCGGCAATTTTGTGGATGTTCCGCAAACCAATGCGATTTATCTGAACAACATAATTCTTACATATGAAGGCAAATGGTCGGCGTCGAATAAGGGAAACGCCGGCTATGAAAACTATATGGGTGCGGTTGTCGGCGTCGCTTCCAACGGTAACGCCACCAATACCAACGGCAACAGTTCGGGCGGCGTCGCAAAGTTCCTTTTGGTAACAAATTATGAAAACGCCTCCAATTTGAATACGGGCGCCGTCACCGGTGAGGAACAAAAATATAACGGTGGCGGGACGAGAACTACCAAACAACTCTATGCTATCGGAAGAGCAAACGCCGACTGCACCAAGCACGTTTCCATTTGCAATATGGAAGAAACGGTGTTAGGCGTTGCGTACAATGCGAGCGGAAGCTCGGCAACAGACCGTCTGAAAGGTATTTCGGCGACGATGCAAGGGTGGATTGCGACGGGAATATCCGACGTATCCGCCACTGACAAGGGTTCCTTCGTCGCAGATACGACTACTCCGTCCATGGGCGGATATTTCCAATTCAATGCAAACGCCACGGCGGTTGCCAACCTCACGTGGAAATGGGAAACTACGTATCAGACCGAGGATATAGGCTCCGTTCCGGAGCCGTATGCGGCGCTCGGCACGGAGATTGCTACTGCCGACGACTTTATGAGCGTATTCGGCGGGACGGGGACGGTCTCCGGCAACTACCGTCTTGCGGCGGATATAACGCTTCCGACCAGCTATACGGGAAGCGGAGCGACGCTTAAGGGAACGCTCGACGGCATGGGACACACCGTTACCGTGTCCGGCTCTTCGTTTTCCGCGGGTGCTACCTACAACTCCAAAAAGGTCACGGGCGGCATCGTAGGAATTAACAGCGGTTCGATATACAATCTGAAGGTAAATCTTACCGGAACGGTTTCCGTCTCCCTTGCGGACTGCATTGCGGTCGGCGGTGTGGCGGGACTTAACTCCGGACGTATCCGAAACGTTGAGGTCACCGTAGCGCAGGGCGCAAAGGCTACC
Source organism: uncultured Christensenellaceae bacterium (assembly GCA_964463195.1). Classification (GTDB taxonomy): domain Bacteria; phylum Bacillota; class Clostridia; order Christensenellales; family DTU072; genus CAYXBO01. Next base: position 5,023 of record CAYXBO010000046.1, read on the forward strand.
TTTACTGCTGCGAGCGGACAGATTGCCGTCGGCGGAATAGTGGGTATTCTCGATAAAGATTTATACAATTCGAGGGTGAAGCTTAACGGAACCCTTTCCGCGGAGGGCGCAAGCGCCTTCGTATCGGTAGGCGGCGCGGTAGGCGTTATGGGCGGCGGCAACGTAAACGCGGTGGAGCTTGACGGACAGGGCGTAATATCCATCGGAGAAACTTCGACTGCGATGCGGAGCTTGGATTTTAACTCATTCGCCTATGATTTTGCATTTGAAGGGTCGCCTGCAACGCTTACTGAAGAAAAGCTGTCCGGCCTCGTTGACAACCGTTTTGATTTCATTGGCAAAGCAGTTACCGATGACGGTCTCACGTTCGGTTTTATCAGGTTCACTCAATCCGACAGCGTTTACGCGGATATAATCTTTGATATGAACAACAAGTCCGATAACTGCGTGTTCTACGGAAAAGCCGCAACGAGCGAGACTTTCGGCAGCCGTACAGTAGCGTGGTCGGGTAACACCGTTTCCATTGACGGAAAGGCTTTTGAATTCGCAGTTGCCAACCAAACGACCACGGCGTTCGTCGGAGGAATTATCGGCTCGGTGAACCCCGGAGCGGTCAATTCCAATTACCCCGGCTCCGGAACGGTGTCTGCCGTCAGTATCGATAATCTGATACTCAATTATTACGGCGAAGCCACCGTTTACGGCGGAACGAAGGTTCTCGGCGCGGCGGTCGGGTATATTAAGGTATCTTCTGCGACCTCGGTTAAAACGATATCCGCTTATCCCAAACAGCTTACGGACGGCAACGGCACCATTGACAACAACTTTGCGGTCGGCAATCCTTCGGACAACGGCTTCGGCGGAATTGCGGCAATCGGCACCGTTGCGAGCGGCACCGTGACGAAGGTCAATCCGTGGATGTACGTTCAGTACGTAAACGATAGGATTTCCTTAATATACGGCGGAAACAAGGCGTTTTCGGGAATAACCGCCCGTTACGACGGACCCGACGAGGTTTCCGGTATAAACAAAGTGTCCCACGAGGACAAGATTTCAGCCAGCGGAGACACCAACGAAACTCTTGTTATAACCGTTACGCCCGACTCCGGCGAGCATTATAAATGGGAGTGGAAGAGGGTTATTCACTGGTTCACCGTCGATACGGCGGACAAGTTCCTGCAGGTCTTCTATCAGGACGCACAAGACGGCGCGAGCGACGGAGAAGTCAACGGTTATTATCAGATATACGGCGAAATCAATCTGAGAAGTCAGGATTTCGTCAACCTCACTCCTAAGATTATCGGCGAAAAGACCATAATCGACGGACTCGGCACCAGCAAGATAGTGCTCAGCAGAGGCGACCACGTGATTTCCCCGACCCTGATTTCGGCGGGCAGCGATTATCCCAACGCGATAAACGCGGCGGGCATTATAGGCACGGTCAACCGCGGCGAGATAAAGAACGTCACCGTGGTCGTCAGCGGAGGGGTAACCGTTTCTAAGGACGCCTCGCTTGCCGTAGGCGGAATAGTCGGAATAAACAAAGGAAAACTTCTCAACTGCACGGTTGAGGTGGGCGCTAACGGCGCGCTGTACGGCGGGATTTCCGGCACCGGCAACGCGGATATCGTCATAGGCGGCATAACCGGTATACTTCACGGCGAGAACGCGGTAGTCTACAATTCGACTGCGAAGGTGGACGGCACTCTTGCAATCAACGGTCTTGCCGGCAGAGGCTACGCCATAGCGGGCGGAGTTATCGGAATACTCGGCTACGGCAAGCCGAACGAATTCAACGCCGTCAAGGGTGGCGGAAAAATCGGAATAGCCGCAAAGGATAAAGCCGACGGCGCCGCCGCAGGGACTTACTGCGAGGACGTAGGCGGAATCGTCGGTTCTGCGCTTACGGAATACAACAATTCAAGCTCTCTTGCCAACACTGCCTACGGGGTGGATACGAGGGTGATAAACCACAACATTCTCGATTTCGGCGGCAAATTCCTCAAAGCCGACAAGACGATAGAGGGAACGGACACTTCCGAGGATTATTTCGGCGTTCTTATCGGAATAGACCAAGAGGCGAGGACGGGCACTTCTATCACCTATTCAAGTCGGAGATTTGAAAATACGGCTAATATGGACGTGTCGAGCGGCGAGGCTAACGTTGCGGCACAGGGCAATTGCCTCAACGGAAAAGGTGCTATAGACGAGAATAAAGCCTACTATAAGCTGCTTTATCTCGACCCCGACAGAGAGACGGCAGACACCGCGGACGCGGAATTCGGCACCGATTACGATATCGTTGAGGAGGAGACGACGAGAGTTACCGTATTCTACGGCGGTTCGGCGCTCGTATGGGGCGGATTGGATACCACGGTCACGCCCGTAAACTGCGCCTACGACAGCGCGAAGGCGCATATTTACCTGTTCGACGGCGAAAACGTAAATTACAACACCGGTACAGCCGATATCTATAGCGGCGCTATAACCTTTGCATGGAACAGACCCAAGGCGTTCGACGGCGAAACCGAGACCGGCGAAACCAAAAACGGCGCGCTTACGGCGGTACCTATTCCCGATTACACCGACGGTTGGGCGACCGATTACGGCAGAATTATGTCGGGCTACGGTATTCCTACGGGCTCTTACGAAATTTCCAGCAAGGAAAAATTCCGTGATTGGCTCAATCTGCCTTCGACCGCGGAGGGATATTCCTACGGTTATCTTACGACCGACCTTTCAATATCCGACAGCCTTGCGGGCGCGATTACCACGCTTCAGGCGGGCAGAACCTTCGACGGTGCGGGCAGAACGATAACCTTCGCAAACGGCGGCTGGCTGAGACCTTCCAGCGCGATAATCACCAATTCGCTTGATGAATATAACGGCGGCAACGGCACGTCGATAAACAGTAAGGTTGCCATAAGGGGCGGAATAATCGCCGTAAACAGCGGCACGATTAAAAATCTGACCATGTATATTGGTCAGGACACTGTCAGATGGACCTCCGCAAACTCAGACACGGACGGCACCAACGTCGGCGGTCTTATCGGCTGTATGGTCGGTCTTAACAACGGCGTTATAGAAAACTGTTCCATAAAGATAGATTCCGGCGGCTCGGCTGACACCAACAGGTTCACCGGCACCGACGACTGGGGCTTTATAGTACACAAAGAGGTAAGAGCCAACTCTGCAAGAACCATTCTTGCGGTAGGCGGTATCGTCGGCGCTAACGTAAACGGAATAGTCCGTTATTCGGGAGCTGAAATCAACGGTATGTTTAAAGCCTGTAACGGCGACGCCGGAGCAAACAATAAGTATCCTACGTGTTACATC
>CAYXBO010000047.1:0-8351 GCA_964463195.1 uncultured Christensenellaceae bacterium
AAATAAGAATTGACCGGAATGCCGTTTTCCGTCATTGTGTTGCCGCTGTCGTAATAGCCTCGGGTGACGGCTTCGCCCTCTTTCGACACAATCCTCACGTCCAAGAGGTAGTCGGCAACCTTTTTCCTGTCGTAAACTAATGCGGTTATAAGCTCGGATATCGCCGTAACCAATATTATCGCCGTGGAAAGCGATGCCGAGAAAACGGCTTTGCCGAGAGAGGGAAATTTTACGGACAAAGCGTAAGACGCTCCGTTTATCGCTGCCGAAAACAAAACGAATATAAAAAAGGTGCCCACCGTCGCAGACGGCGGTTCCTCAAACGTTATAAACCAGCTTCCGAATAAAGCGAATATCAGCCTTACGGCGTTAATTGCCACTGCACCGTCAAAAGTAAAAAATGCGTCCGCCGCGATAAACGCCGCTCCGACCAAAAGTCTGGTCGTATCTATGTTTCTTTTACCGAAGGACAACGTAAGCGTCATCGCCGCAGAGTTTACCGCCCAATTTGTCAGAAAAACGTATTCCAAATACACCCCTTATCTCCTATACGCTTTAACTTTCACAAAAGAAAAAAAGGCAAAATTCATTGCCTTTTTCCTTAGTAAAACCTTAATTTTTGTAATCAGACCGAAAGCCTTATTTGAGATTTTTAAGTCTCGCAATAAACGGAGGCAACTCGGTATCCACGTCCATACGGGGAGAGGTTATCACGTCTGCCGCCGCGGGCTCTTCCTTTTTATAGCCGCCGAAATACGAGTCTTCGGTTTTCGCTCTTCCGCCAAATCCGTACGAGGGCTGCTCCGGAACCGCCGGCGCGGTTCTGTCGATACTGCCGTAAGAAGAACGGTAATCGTATCTGTCCGTCGTGTCGATGTTTAGAGAATCTGCCGCGCTCGAGCTCTGATAATTGCTTATAGGCGAAAAGCCGAGAGGCATTCTGTTATTGAAGCCGGTAGCTATAATCGTTACGACGACCTCGTCTTTAAGGGTTTCGTCAAGCCCCATACCGGCGATAATGTTCGCCTCGGGGTCGACGACCTCTTTAATCAATCTGTTGGTTTCGGTAACGGCGCTGATATCCATGTCCGGTCCGCCGATGATGTTTATGATAACGCCCGTCGCGCCCTCGATGTTGGTCTCGAGAAGCGGGCTCTGAACAGCCTGTCTTACTGCGTCAAGCACCTTATTTTCGCCCTTTCCGCGACCGATACCGATATGCGCGTTGCCTTTATTCTTCATGATAGTGCGGATATCGGCAAAGTCGAGGTTTATGAGCGACTGGTTGACGATTATATCGGAAACGCCCTGCACTGCCTGTCTTAAAATGTCGTCCACGATGTGGAAGGCTTTCATTATGGAAGTGCCCTTCGGGGCGAAGGTAGTAATCTTCTCGTTGGGAATGATAATGACCGTATCGACGTACTTTTTGAGCTCTTCAATACCCTTTAACGCGTTTTCCATACGCGGCTTGCCTTCCCAGCTCTCAAACGGCTTGGTAACGACGGCAATGGTCAGAATATCCATTTCTCTTGCGACGCGGGCAATGACGGGAGCCGCTCCTGTACCAGTACCGCCGCCCATACCTGCCGTAATGAACAAGAGGTGGGTATTTTCCAGAACCTTTCTTATATCCTCTATGGACTCTTCTGCGGCTTTTTTGCCGACTTCCGGATTGGCGCCCGCACCGAGACCTGAGGTAAGCTTTGCGCCGAGCTGTATCTTTTTAGGGCTCTTGCACATGTAAAGTGCCTGAACGTCTGTATTCATTGCTATAAATTCCGCGCTTTTAACGCCTACGGCAATCATACGGTCAATGGCGTTGTTTCCCGCACCGCCTACACCGATAACTTTAATTCTGGCGCCGTAAATTTCCTGTTGTTCCACTGTCATCCTCCTATATAATCGAAAAATGCGAGCAATTTTCCTAATAAACCTGTATTTTTAATTGATAAACTATACAAAACCAACGAAGCGAGAGAGGAATACTTCATCCCCGAAAGCTCGGTAACCGCAGAAGCGACGACTCCTATCGGGCGTTTGGTTATAGCCTCAAGAAGCTCTCTCGCGCCTATAATCTCGGCGATGCCCGAACCGGTTATCAACATCGGAACGTGCTGGGGAATTTCGGTTTTAGCCATAGAAACGGCTTTGTTTACCGCGTTGCCTATAGACTGAATTACCTCGAAGCACACTTCGTTGACGTCCGTCACGTCGTAGCCGTATTCCGTGCCGTTGACCGCAACGGTGTATTTGGAATCTTTTTCAAACTGAAGATTCATATTGATTTTTCTGAGCAGCGCACAGGCGTGGGAATACGGAATTCCCAATTCCTGATAGAGCTTCGCGGCGATATGCCCACTGCCCAAAGAAAACGCTATGTTATGCAGTATTCCGTCGCCCTTCGCGTAAGCTACGGACGAGGAAATGTAGCCGGTGTCTAGAAGTATCGCGCCGTTGTCGCGTACGTCCGTCGGAATGATAAACATAATTTCCGCAAGCATCGACGAGCAGTAGGAGGCGGAGGCTCCTGCCTTTTCTATAACGGAATCAAACAAATCCTTGAAGCCCTTTTCCATTAAGACGTAGGAAATGTAGCAGGAAATCTGAGAGGTTACGCTCCCTATCGGCGAAACGACTCTGGAGTGGCTGTCGGTTATGTAATAAATCGGCGAGCTGTTTATGCAGACGTAATCGGTGTTATCGGTAAAATCCGCACCCTCTTTATGTAATTTATCCAAATCTCCCGCGGTGAGCTTTTTCCTTTTCGGAAATTCCTTTCTGACAGTACGGCAAACGACTGGTGTGAACTCCCCCGGTACGCCAACCAATACGTGTTTGATTTTTACGGAAACCGCCTGAGCCGCTTTTGAAATTGCGTTTGGGACGATAGCGTATACTGCGTCCTTATCCAAAAATTCGCCGTCCTGAAAACCGGCGTAATCCATTTCGTCGCGGTAAAGCACTCTGACGCCGCTTGAGGACGCCCGAGCAATAACTATTGAAAGTTTATCGGACTGAACGTCCAATACAGCCGTTACGTTTTGCGAATTCATAACTACTCCCGTAATTTATACGAGATAATTATATAATAATAGCTATTAAATAGTCAAGAGAGTTTTATAAAGTTACGCTTATACCGGTGCGCTCCGATTCGGGTATAGAATAAAACTTATCCATTAGCCTTCCGACCTCGATAAGCATTGCGTCATCTGAGGCGTTCTCCAGAGAAACCACTATACGGGAGTCGTCGAAATCGCGTAAGATAAAGGAAATTTTGTCTGAAGCGTAATCTACCGCCGAGAAAAACGACAGGAAGGAAGCTTCCGTAAAACCGTTTGCGATAAAGGCTTTTGAGGCGCGGCGCAGATTTTTGAACGGTTCCAAATCGAAGGAGCCGTCAACCTTTAAGCCGTTTACGCGGATTAAAGCGTTAAAATCGACACTATTTGCATCCTTCAGCTTATTTAGCTGGAAGTCCATGTCTGTTGGAACCACTCTTTCGTCGTCAACCGCTTCAAACATGAAAACCGGCTTTCTTATTCTGACTGTGAGAACCAGTTTGTTGGGAAAGATTTTTTCCACGTCCGTCACTGCGACGGAGTGGTCGGGATACGCCGCTTCGACGTTGGTTTTGATGGTTTTATCGGAGAGAACGAAAATATTCTGCCCCGCGCTCACGCCGCTTTTGGAAATAATTTCCTCTTCACTGACGGAAGAAAAGTTTTCAAAACGCACGGAAACTGTGTCAAGATTGAATATCTGACCGAATACCACTATACCCGCGACGATTGCGAGCGCGATTAAGATTGCGATTATACTTTTTTTCATACGTACGTTATTTTTTACAGTCTCGTTATGTCTCCGCCTATAGAACCGAACAGGTTCTCTATGCTTTCATACCCTCTGTCTATATATTGAACGTTATTTATAACCGTTATACCCTTTGCCGCAAGTCCCGCGATAACTAAGGCGGCTCCACCGCGCAAATCCTCTGCGGCAACCTCCGCGCCTTTCAGCTCCTGCACTCCGGTTATAACCGCCGTTTTACCCTTTACCGTAATATCCGCTCCCATTTTGAGAAGCTCGGGTACGTGCTTGAAGCGCGTCTCGAAAATGTTTTCGGTCACGAGGCTCGTACCCTTCGCAAGAGTAAGAACCGCCGTCATCTGCGCCTGCAAATCCGTAGGAAATCCTGGATACGGTTGGGTATCGACGTTTTGCACGGCTTTCAGCCGTCCGTCCGACGATATATTTATAATATCACTTCTTGAGGAAATATTGCAACCGGATTTTCTAAGTTTGGACATAAGCGCGGTCAAATGCTCCGGGTCGGCTTTCTCCAGACGCACTTCCCCGCCGCATGCCGCAACCGCCGCAAGAACCGTCCCCGCAACAATTCTGTCCGGCATGGTGGAATATTCGGTTCCGTGCAGCCGCTCTACGCCTTTTACCCTGATAACTCCAGTTCCCGCGCCGGAAATTTCCGCGCCCATGGAGTTTAAAAAGTTCTGAAGGTCTACTATTTCCGGTTCTCTTGCGGCGTTATGTATTAAAGTTACGCCGTCTAAAAGCGCGGCGGCAAGCATAAAGTTTTCCGTAGCTCCCACGCTCGGATAATCGAGATTTACCGACCCCGCCTTAATGTTTTTTGCGTCGCAGTATATGTATCCGTATTCTTCGGTTATTTTAACGTTCAGTTCCTTCAGCCCTTTGATATGTATGTCAATCGGTCTGAGCCCGATGTCGCACCCTCCCGGATAGGCGACTTTGGCTTCCTTCATTCTACCCAGAACAGAACCCAATAAAAATATTGAGCTACGCAGTTCCTTTGCGAGCTTTGAGGGAATTTCGTGACTTTTTACGCCTCTAGGGTTTACGACAAGCTCTCCCTCAGTGTAGGAAGTTTCCGCGCCGAGAGACGTGAGAATTCGCGACATGTTCCGCACGTCGCTCAAGTTCGGACAGTTGCCGATAACTACCCTGTCCTCCGTAAGTACCGCCGCCGCCATTAAGGGCAGCACGGCGTTTTTTGCACCCTGAACGCGAACCGTACCGAACAGTTTGCGCCCGCCGTTTATTACTAATTTGTCCATAAGCATACCTCTGACGATAACCGTTGGTTCCGGTATGCTACATTCTATGTGTTGACTCGGCTTTTTGTGAGTTTCTGTCTATCCTCCAAAGAAGACCTACCGCAAAGGAAAACGCCATAAGCGACGTCCCTCCTGCCGATATAAACGGAAGCGGAAGCCCCGTCGGAGGTATCGCCCCGCTGACGACCGCAAGATTGAAAAAGCTTTGCACGGCAATTATAGCGGTTATTCCGGCAGCCATCAGGCTTTCCGCCCGAGTTACCGCCCTTTTGGCGATTTTCATGCCGTAGAAAACAATCATGAAAAACGCAAGAGCTACGGCGGCGCTTCCGATAAAACCGAATTCCTCGCCTATTATCGCAAAGATGAAGTCCGATTCGGCAAACGGCAAAAACAGATATTTCTGTCTGCTGTTGAAAAGTCCCACGCCGAACATTCCGCCGTTGCCGATCGCATAGTAGGACTGAATGAGCTGATAACCTTCTCCCTTAGGGTTTGCCCACGGGTCCATAAAGGCGACTAACCTGCTCATTCTATAGGGCTCCACTAAAATCATAACCGGAATTAAAACGGCTACGGCGCCGATTAAAACGGCAAAGTATTTTCCGCGCGCACCGCCCAAAAAGATAAGTATAAACGCCGCGGCTCCGACCGTCATGGTTATCGACATATTAGGCTCGAGCATTATCAGTACGGCGATTACCGCAACGGATAAAAGCGGGATAATCAGATTTTTGATACACGTGGGCGGTCTTACGTCCATCTCGCATGCAAGAAACAGCATGAGCCCGAACTTCGAGAATTCCGACGGCTATACCGTCATATAGCAGAGATTTAACCACCTCGTCACACCGTAGTTTTCTATTCCCAGCCCCGGAATAAAAACCATTGCGAGAATTGCCGCCGAAACACCTAGCACTACGTAGCGGAACCTTTTCACGTATTCGGCTTTAATGAGCGTTCCGAGAATGAAAAACACCGCTCCCGCAACCAACGCTACGGCTTGTTTTTTCAGATAGAACGCACTGTCTCCCATCTCCAGTTCCGCCGAATACATGCTGGCGGAATATATCATTACGAGACCGAAAAGCGACAGGCAAAGAGCGATGAACGCTACCTTATGCCTTGATTCTAAAGACCAGTTCTTTAAAGGCATTGCCCCTCTCCTCATAATTCTTAAAACGGTCAAAAGACGCCGACGCAGGTGAAAACAGTACGTTTTTAACGTCGGAACACTTACTCAACGCGAACACAGCATCTTGCAAGTCTTTGTAAATTCGGATATCCGAAAAGCCTACTTTGAGAGCCGAATTCAAGATTTTTTCGGCGTTTGCTCCGGTAACCGCAACGCGGACGACCTTTTCCGGCAGCGTATCGAAGAAATCGCAGAACTCTTCCTTTTTGTCACTCCCTCCGAGAATCAAACCTATTCCTTCGTCGAGCATATCGACGGCTGCGCGGGTTGCGTGCATATTGGTTCCCTTGCTGTCGTTGTAGTAGCGTTTGCCGCCGAACGACGTTACGAACTCTATGCGGTGCGGCGGCAGACTGCACTTTTTGATAAACGTTGCGGCGGCAGTCGCAGGAACGTTCAGAATACTTCCTACGGTCAACGCGCAGAGAGCGTTGCTTTTATTGTGCTCGCCGCGAATTCTGAATTCTTTTACCGAAATCAGAGGTTTTCCGCCGTAGACGAAATACCCGTCTTTTATGTAAACCCGCCCCTCTTCTCTGACTGTGGAAAACGGAACGGCTTCCCCCTTCACCTCTTCGGACAAACGCCTGACGGACGGGTCGTCTCCGTTAAGTACAGCGTAGGAATTCTTATTCTGAAACTCGAGTATTCTGGTCTTTGCGGCTACGTAATCTGCGTACGTACCGTACCTGTCCATGTGGTCGGGCGAAAAATTGAGTATACACGCTACGTAAGGATGAAGCTCGCCGTATTCCAGCTGAAAGCTGCTCGCTTCGACGACTACGTATTCCGGTACGTCGCCGTCCGAAACCAGCTGACTTATCGGATATCCGATATTTCCCGCCGTTTTTACTTTTTTCCCCGCAGCCTCAAGAAGCTTTTTTATCATGCCCACGGTCGTGGTTTTGCCGTTTGTTCCCGTCACGGCGATTATCGGGCAGGTCAGCTCGTTTGCACCTAAAGACAACTCCGAATAAATGGGAATACCGTCACGTTTTGCTCTCCTAATCGCTTCGTGAGAGTTGGGAATTCCCGGGCTTACGACTATAAAATCCTGTTCGGAAATAAAATCGAAACCGCCCTTTAACGCTTGGTTTTCCAATCCGCATACGCTTATGGACTTGTCGTCGTCATAGACTGTCAGCGTGCAATTTTTAGATTTAAGTAATGCGCAAGCCGCCGCTCCGCTGGCGCGAAGCCCGATAACGGCGACCCTGCTGCCGTTATATTCCATAATCCCCTCCTATATAATGAGAAGCGTAGCCGCTCCGAAAAGTGCCGTTACCGCGGAATAAAGAACGGCTATTTTGCTTTCGCTCATGCCCTTCAATTCCAAGTGGTGATGGAACGGCGCCATAAGAAAAACCCTCTTCTTCCTTATCTTAAAAACCGCAACCTGAATTATTACCGAGAGCGCCGACCAAACGAACACCGCGCCGACGGTGAGAATAATGAGCGGTTGACGGAGAACGGTTGCAACCGACGCCGCGGCTCCCCCTAATGCAAGAGAACCGGTGTCCCCCATAAATATTTTAGCGGGATTTGCGTTTAATATGAGAAACAGCAGCAATCCGCCTATAAGAGACGCAATGAAAAGATTTACTTTTCCGATTTCCGCGGCATAAAGAACGCTGCCCGAGTTCTCGGCGGAAGAATACGCGCTTATTCCGATTATCAGGAAAAACAGCATATAAACGCCTGACGTGCTTGCCGCAAGTCCGTCGAGACCGTCGGTCAGATTGACGGCGTTTGTCGCCGCAAGATATACCGTCATGCAAAACGGAATATACCACCAGGAAAAGGAAACGGTCTGTTTAAGAAAGGGAACGTATACCGCATCTCCTACGTTGAAATTCTTATAGTTGAACCAGGAAAGCGCAAAGGCAATCGCCAGCTGAGCGATAATTTTCTGATAAGGCTTCAGTCCCTTGTTCTCTTTGAAATGGATTTTGATATAGTCGTCCAGAAAACCTACCGTCATATACGCGAGCGTTCCGACCAACACGACCGAGGCAACCTTAGATTGCCAAATCCCGAAGATAAGCGAGGTTATTGCCGTG
>CAYXBO010000048.1:0-8330 GCA_964463195.1 uncultured Christensenellaceae bacterium
GGCACGTTTATATCGGAATGCCTCCTCTTTATCAGGTTTCCAAAAAGGACGACAAGCGCTATGCTTACGACGACAACGAGCTTGATAAGGTGGTTGCCGAATTCGAAACCGGATATAAAATACAGCGTTACAAAGGTCTCGGCGAAATGGACGCCGACCAGCTTCGCGAAACGACGTTGGACCCGAAGGAGAGAACCTTGATGCGCGTTACCTTAGAGGACGCGGCTCAGGCGGAATACGTCGTTTCCGTTTTAATGGGCGAGGACGTCAAGTCGAGACGGCAGTTTATATACAATCACGCGAACTTTAATAAAGACGACGAGTTCGCCGACAAATACGGGGGTTAAACGATGGCTAGAAAACGCGATTCGGAACAGCTTTCCTTCATGAACGCCGAAGGTCATATCGATAAAATACTCGAAAGGTCTCTCGAAAAGATACTTCCGGAATCCATGATGCCGTATTCCGAGGCGGTTATTATGGACCGTGCAATTCCGAGAATCGAGGACGGTCTGAAGCCCGTTCAGAGAAGAATTCTCTATTCCATGTTCGAGCTTAACCTCATGCCCGACAAGGAATTCAAAAAGTCCGCAAGGGTGGTCGGCGACTGCTTGGGTAAATATCATCCGCACGGCGACAGCTCGGTTTACGACGCGATGGTCAGAATGGCGCAGGACTTCAATATGCGCTTAAGACTGGTTCAGGGGCACGGTAACTTCGGCTCGGTCGACGGCGACGGCGCGGCGGCTATGAGGTACACCGAGGTTAAACTCGCTCCGCTTGCATTGGAGCTTTTAAAGGATTTAGACTGCGATACCGTCGACTGGCAGAAAAACTTCGACGACAGCCTGAATGAACCGAGAGTTCTTCCGGGGCGTTTCCCCAACCTTCTGGTCAACGGCGGAAGCGGTATCGCGATAGGACTTGCAACGGACATTCCGCCGCACAACCTGACAGAGGTTATCGACGCGGTCGTCGCAATGATTGACAATCCGAGAATTCCGCTTTCAGACCTTTTGAAAATCGTCAAGGGACCGGATTTCCCGACCGGCGGTTACATCGTGGAATCCGACCCCATGGAAGAAATTTATTCGACCGGCAAGGGCAAGTTCGTCATGCGCGGCAAGGTGGATATCGAAAACGCCGACGGCGGAAAGCAGAGTATAGTAATAACCGAAATTCCCTATCAGGTCAATAAATCCAAGCTCGCAAAGGACATTTACGATTTGAGAGAAACGAGTAAAGCCGTTTGCGGAGGGATAGCCGACGTCGTCGACGAATCGGACAGAAGCGGTATGCGTCTGGTCGTCAAGCTCAAAAAGGGCGAGGACGCGGCGAAGATACTCAACGTTATCTACAAAAAGACCGAGCTTCAGAAGAATTACAACGCAAACATGGTGGCGATTGCAAACGGCAAGCCGGAGCAGCTGGGGCTTGTCGATATGCTCCGTTATTATATCGAATACCAAAGAAAGGTCGTTCTCCGCCGCACACAGTTCAATCTGAACATTGCCAAAAAGAGAGAGAACATTCTGAAGGGCTTCGTGACGGTTTATCCCGCGATAAGGGAGGTCGTGGATATAATCCTCGACAGCAAATCGCGCACCGAATCCAAAACGAGAATACGCGAGCGGTTCTCCTTAAACGAGGCTCAGGCTGACGCGATTTTAGACACCAAGCTGTCAGCCCTCAACCAGCTTGACGTGGAAAAGCTTTATAAGGAGCTCGAAGAGCTGCAGAAGAAAATCGCCGTTATGGAAAATATCACGGGCTCCAAGAAGGAGCAGCTCAACGTCGTGCGGACGGAAATTCTGGAAATCAGAAATAAATATAAGGTAAAGAGACTTACCACCGTCGTAAAAGCCTTAGACGATATCGAAATCAAAACCTACGACCCCACGAAGAGAAATTCCAAGAGGGGATACGTTGCGGTATCTCAGGACGGCAGAGTGAAGTTTCTTACCACCAACGCCTTCTATAAGGACGACCGCTCCGCCGCCGCGGCGACGCCCCAAAGCGTCACCCGCGACCTCAAAATGGTTGAGCCGTCGGAGCTGGCTGTGGTTTTCGGAAGCTTAGGCAACGCCTACAGAATAGACGTAAACACCATTCCCGAAAAGAAGTGGAGCGACCGCGGAAATACGCTCAAAGAGCTGTTCGGAGCGGAAGCTCCCGACAAGGAAAAAGCCGTAAGCATTATGATTTTCGGCGATAAGCCCGAGGACGTAACCGTTTACGCCTACACGAGAGGGGGCGTCGTCAAAGCCACTAAAATGGCGGAGTATTCCGTGAATAAACCCGTTTATCAGTATTGCGTTCTGAAAGAGGGCGACGAGATAATCGGAGTGGAAAAGGATATCGGTCTTTCGACGATAATGTTCGTCTCGACCGACGGTCAGGCGTTCAGCTGCCTGAAGGACGAAATTCCGCTCCAAGGAAGAAAAGCCGGCGGCGTATGCGGCATGAAGCTTTCGGACGGCGCAAAGGTCGTTTATGCGGGACAGGTTCCGGCGGAGTACGAGACCGAAGAGGAAATAGTTACGGTCGGAGAGCTCCTGACGGTTTGCGCAAACGGAATGGGCAGAAAGGGACTTACCAGAAACTACAAGCCCATGCAGCGCGCAAAAAAGGGTGTAAAAGCCTTAGACCTTCCGCCGAAGCAGCGCGTTATATTCGCAACGGTTGTTTTGGACGACGTGGATTTGGCAATGATAGACGTGGACGGCACCGTCAAATCCGTCAACACGGAAGACATAAGAATGAACGACCGCAATACGCGTGCCTATCTTATCGAGGACGGAACGTTCGAGAGCATAACCGTTCATAAAGAGGAGACGTAATGGCAAAACCCTTAGTCGCCGTCGTGGGTCGCCCGAACGTCGGGAAATCCACCTTCTTCAACAAGATGGCAGGCGCACGGAAAAGCATAATAAGCGATATGCCCGGAGTAACCCGCGACAGGGTTTACGCCGACGCGGAGTGGTGCGGCAAAAGCTTCACTCTCGTCGATACCGGCGGTATAGAGCTCAAGTCCGACGATAAAATGTGGCACCACATAAGACGGCAGGCGGAGCTTGCCGTAGACCTTGCCGAGGTTATCGTATTTTTCGTGGACGGACAGAGCGGGGTAATGCCCGACGACTACGATATTGCCGATTATCTCAGGCAGAGCGGGAAGAAGGTAGTTCTTGCAGTCAACAAAATAGATAACGCCGCAATGATGGACGGCGTACACGATTTCTGGGCTTTGGGGCTCGGGGAACCCATTCCCGTTTCCTCGGAGCAGAGCCGTAATTTAGGCGACCTTCTCGACGCGATAACCGAGGGCTTTACGAGAGAAGATGAGGAAGAGGTGGCGGACGCTTCCGCTCCGATAAGAGTCGCCGTGGTCGGAAAACCGAACGCCGGCAAATCCTCTCTCGTCAATAAAATTCTGGGCTACGAGCGGACGATAGTTTCAGATATTGCGGGCACGACGAGGGACGCGATAGACACTCCGTTTTCCTATAACGGCAGGGATTTCGTCATAGTGGATACGGCGGGTATCCGCAAAAAATCCAAGGTGGACGAGGACGTGGAATACTACAGCGTAGTGCGTTCCATAAGGGCTATCGAGAACGCGGACATCGTTCTTGTCGTCATTGACGCCACGCAGGATATATCCGAGCAGGACGTTAAAATCGCCGCTATGGCGCACGAAGAGGGAAAGCCGTCTGTTATCGTCATGAACAAGTGGGACGCTGTTTCGGATAAGGATACCTATACTATAAACCGCTATAAGGAAAAGCTCGACGAGGCGCTTAAATTTATGGACTATTACCGTCCCGTATTTATCAGCGCATTGACCGGAAAAAGACTGACTAACGTTCTCGACGAGGCGCTTGTTTCTTACGAAAGGGCATCCCATAGAGTGAGTACAGGGATACTGAACGAGATTATAACCGAAGCGGTGGCGGTCAATCCTCCGCCAATTAAAAAGGGCAAACGGCTGAAAATTTTTTACGGAACGGAGGTGTCTGTCAGACCGCCGACGTTCGTACTTTTCGTAAACGACCCGTCAGCCATCCACTTTTCCTACAGGAGATATATCGAGAATTGTATACGGAAAGCCGTTGACTTTTCCGGCACTCCGATTAAAATAGTTATAAAACCGCGAGACGGTCAGAACGAATAAAACAGAAATCAGAAGAGGAGACTTAATATGGAATTTTCCGCCTTAACAAAGGAACAGCTCAAAGAAATTTTGACAACCGAAAAAGCGCGTTACGCCGAATATCAGGCTGCCGGCTTAAAGCTCGACATGAGCCGCGGCAAGCCATGCAAGGAACAGCTCGACCTTGCAATGGATATGCTCGGTACGGTAAAAGACCGCGCCGATTGTCTGCGCTCGGTAGACTACCGCAACTACGGTTTGGTGGACGGCATACCCGAGATGAAGAAAATCTTTTCGGAGCTTACGGGAGTTCCCGAGGAACAGCTCATTGTCACCAACAACGCCAGTCTCAATATTATGTACGACACCGTGCAGAGAGGCTTACAGTTCGGAGTGGACGGTTGCGAGCCGCAGAACGCTCAGGGCAAAATCAAATGGCTGTGTCCCGCTCCGGGCTACGACCGCCACTTTGCAATAACCGAGCTCTTCGGCATAGAAATGATAACCGTTAAAATGACCCCCGACGGTCCCGACATGGACGAGGTGGAAAGACTCGTTGAAAGCGACGCGGCAATTAAGGGTATCTGGTGCGTTCCTAAATACTCCAACCCCGAGGGAGTGGTGTATAGCGACGAGACCGTTCGCCGTATGGCAAACTTAAAACCCGCCGCCGAAGATTTCCGCATTTACTGGGACAACGCCTATATGATTCATTATATAACCGAGGACGTTCCGCTTCTTAATATTCTCGAGGAATGCGAGAAAGCCGGCAACCCCGATATGGTTTATATGTTCGGCTCGACCTCCAAAATTTCCTTTGCTGGCGCGGGCGTTGCCTTCGTCGCTTCCAGCAAAAAGAACGTCGATTGGATGAAAAAACTGATGGGTATTCAGACTATCGGACCCGATAAGATAACCCAGCTTCAGCACGCGCTGTTCTTTAAAAACGCCGAAGGCGTTAAAGCTCATATGGCGAAGCATGCGGCTATTCTCCGACCGAAATTCCAAAAGGTTCTGGAAATTTTAGAAGATGAGCTCGCCGGCACCGGCATAGCCGAATGGCTTACCCCGAAGGGCGGCTATTTCGTCTCCTGCGACCTCATGAAGGGCATCGCCAAGGCGACAATCGGAATGTGCAAGGACGCGGGCGTCGTATTTACCGCGGCAGGCTCCACCTTCCCCTATAAAAAAGACCCCGACGATTCCAATATCCGTATAGCTCCGTCGCTTCCCCCGATTGACGAGCTCGAGAAGGCAATGCGCGTATTCTGCTGCGCCGCCAAAGTCGCCGCCGCCGAAAAACTTCTCGCGGAGTAACAGGCGCCTGTTTAAATGACAATTCCAATAAAAAACGCGGTTGCTTTTGCAACCGCGTTTTACTTTGCGAAGAATATTTCAGAAACGCTTGATAACTCTGCAGATTTCTATAAATAATTCGTCACAGCTCATTCTTCCTATGCATACTTCATGAAAATCACCGCAACAATTGACTGACAGAGAACATTCCCGTTTCATAAACGCAATAAAAATCAGCACGACACCTAGAATAATCATAATAGGAGACGCAATAACGGAAGCGGTAGACGGTATTCCGAGAACTATTCCTATAGCCCAAATTATCAAAAACAGACCGAATATGAAAAACAATTTTGATTTCCGACCGAAAATCGTTGCAACCTGTATGGAAGAAATGTTAGGAATGACAACTCTCATTTCCGAATGAGACGTTTTAAATCTGGTTCGACGAGTCATCACCAGCATATCTCCGTCAATATAAGCGTCGGTATATACTTTTCTTCTTCTGAAAAGCGCCATCTTTAGATTTCACCTCACTTTTATTATGTAACCTATTATCAATATATATTAGGCGTTGCCTAATTGTCAAGAATAAATTAGGCAATACTTAATATAATTTCCTTGTGAATAACCTTGAGCATGAATGAGAGTAGGGGAATTTGAATGACTCTTCAAGAAAAAATATCCGCTAATATAAAAGCAGAAATTGAGTTGTCGGGTAAGAGCAAGACCGAAATAGCCGAGGCAATAGGGGTTTCAAAGCCGACGGTTTCCCAGTATTTATCGGGGCGCGCTCAGCCGTCGCTTGCGACGCTTTCCAAGCTTTGCACCTTTCTTGACGTATCTGCGGACGATATACTGAACGTCGGGAAATAACAGTGTCAATATGAGAATACGGATAAAGCAGTCTTGCCGGAGCGAGGCTGTTTTTTTTGCAAAATTTATCGAAAGTTTTCCTCCGAAGGCATAACGCGTGAATGCGGGAAATATGTTATACAAAAAGCGCATTGGAGGTTAAAAATGCAATTCGATATATACGGCGACATCGCCAAACGCACGGGCGGCGACATATATTTGGGAGTGGTCGGACCCGTCCGTACCGGCAAATCAACGTTTATTAAGCGGTTCATGGAGCTTCTCGTTATGCCGCGCATAAAGGATAAGAACGTTAAAAACCGCACTCAGGACGAGCTTCCGCAGTCTGCCGACGGCAAGACCATCATGACTACAGAGCCGAAATTCGTTCCGGCAAACGCCGTCGAGGTGGCGATAGATAAGGTAAGCGCGCGTATGCGACTTATCGACTGCGTGGGCTTTATCGTAAAGGACGCGTTGGGGCATTCGGAAAACGGCAAGCCGCGCATGGTTAAAACTCCGTGGACGGACGGCGAAATGCCCTTTGACCAGGCGGGCGAGTTGGGAACGCAGAAGGTAATCCGCGACCACTCGACCATCGGCGTGGTGGTAACCACCGACGGGACGGTTACCGACCTCGGAAGAAGCAGTTATCTCGAGGCGGAAGAGAAGGTCGTAGGGGAGCTTAAAGCGATGAACAAACCGTTCGTCATAGTTCTTAACACCAAAACCCCCAACTCCGTCGACACCGAAAATCTGCGGCAGAGCCTTACCGGAAAATACGGCGTGCCGGTAGTTACCTGCGACGTTCTGAACGCGGGCGAAAACGACTTCAAAAACATTCTTTCCGCAGTGCTTTACGAATTCCCCGTAAAACGCGTGGACGTGAACCTTCCGAAGTGGATGAGAACTCTTCCTTCCGACGGTCCGGTCATGCAGAGCGTTCTCGAAAGACTGTTCGGCGCAACCGGCGAAATCGCCCGCCTTGCGGACTACGAAAAGGTGGAAAAAGCCTTCGACGACTGCGAATATATTCAGCCCATGCCCGACGTTACGGTAAGCGCAGGAGAGGGTGTGATAAGCGTTACGCTGAAAGCCGCGGACGGTCTTTTCTTCAAGGCGTTATCCGATTGGAGCGGCATTGAAATCGACGACGACTTCAAGCTTATCAGCTACGTTAAACGTTTGGCTGCCGCCGAAAAGGATTACGAAGCGATAAGAAGCGCAATGGCTGAAGTGGACGAAACCGGTTACGGAATTGTCGTCCCCGACAGTACAAAAATCGAGCTTCAGGAACCCGAGTTCTGCAAAAAGGGAACCCAATGCGACTTGCGCCTTAAGGCAAGCGCCTCGACCTATCACATCCTTAAGGTTGACGTCGCAACCGAAATGCGCCCCAACGTAGGAGCGGGTCGTGAGAGCGAATATCTCATTCAGGAATACGAGAACGACAAAGGAAAGCTTTGGGAAGCCAACATGTTCGGCAAATCGCTTTCCTCTCTCGTAAAAGACGAGCTCGCTCAGAAGGTTACCAACATGCCCGACGACGCTCGCGACAAAATGCGCAAAACGGTCACCCGCATCGTAAACGAAGGCAAGGGCGGAGTGCTTTGTATTCTTCTTTAACCCTCATTAAACTCCGGCGTACAGTTTAGGGACGTTATAAAAAAGCCGCAGACCCGCTTCGGGCTTGCGGCTTTTTTCTTGTCGGAGACGTTGCATTTTGGTCTTGCAATTTCTGCCTTTCAATGTTATACTTCTAATGATTATAGAATGACATGGAGGTTTCAATGTCTACCAGAAACAAAAATAAAGTTCCGCTTTCCTTCAATAGGGACGATTTCCGTATTAAAGAAGTTATCGACCAGTTGACTCTCGAGGAAAAAGCCGCGCTTTGTTCCGGTATAGATTTCTGGCACACCACGCCCATTCCGAGACTGGGGATTCCGGCTATCATGATGACGGACTAAACTACAGTGTGCGACCTGGAGTTCCAATCTATTATATTGACCCGAATCCAGCCTCA
>CAYXBO010000049.1:0-8185 GCA_964463195.1 uncultured Christensenellaceae bacterium
TATTATGAGTAAGGGGTGCGGGGAAAGAGGTTCCCCGCATTTAATAAAGATATCCGTATTACCCGTCCGCGCATGTTCGCAAGTTTGCGCGGACTCCCGCCCCGTAGGGGCTACGCCGCAAGAAGCGTTGCCGGGGGACGCCCCCTGCATCGCAAAAGAGGGGGCGGAGCGTTTTTTGGTACTTTTTGTCGCGAAACAAAAAGTACGTTTAATTAACAATTTCACGTCGCGAAGCGACATTTCACTGCAACGAAGTTGCAATCTTATATTTCTTCACCAACTCTTTGTCTTCCGCAGAAACCCTGAAGCTGTCGCGGATTTTTGACACCGCTTTATTTGCCGTAAACGCATTCAGCTTTCTTTCTTCGAGAAACTCAAGCGTTCTCCCGCGGTTTTTGATAAAACATTCGCATACGAGCCACGCGTTCGCCATATTGACGTAATATTCGGTTTCTTCCTTAAGCCCGCCGGCAAGCTCGAAAACCAGGTCGATATCCCGTTCTATGAATTTGAACATAATAATCAGCGCAATTCTACGGCGGAACGGCAGATTGTCGCCGTAATATCTCCTTGCGAGACCTTCAAAGTCCGCGGCGTTTTTGTCGTTTATTCTGAACTTCAGAATATCGCAAGCTGCCCAATTATCCACCTTTTGGGAATACTCGTCCAGAAAGCGGCACATTTCCCCGAAATCCTTGCATTTTGCAATGAGCTCGCCGTTGATTACCGTTTCGGAATGGTTGTTCCACGGCATCAGTTTTAAAAACGCCGTCGCGTTACCCTTGCCGATTTCCTTGGCAATAGCCTTGGTTCTAGGCGCGGGAATTGCAATACACGGCAACGCCGTGTTGACTATTTTCCTTTCAAACTCGCATTTTTCCGGCGACAACGCCTGAGAGGCAAGCCACTCCGAAAACTCCTTGCCGTCCCGTTCCGTCCAGTTCTCTTTTATCAGATTGAATTCTGCCATTCGTCTGCCCTCTTCGGTTTGCTATAATATAAATATATAACGGATTGCTTGAAAAATCAAATCGAACGTGTTAAAATAAAAACATAAACGAAATAAATCACCACCGGGTGAACGTGCTTGAGCGCGCATCGACGTTATCGTAGGTCTTAGAAGATTCGTCGGATGTGCGTTTTTTGTTATTTGTACTTTTTGTTTCGCGACAAAAAGTACCAAAAAGCGCTCCGCCCCCTCTTTTGCGATGCAGGGGGCGTCCCCCGGCAACGCTTCTTGTGGATATAGGGAGTCCGCGCAAACTTGCGAACATGCGCGGACGGGTAATACGGATATCCTTTATTATACGCGGGGAACCTCTTTCCCCGCACCCCTTACTCATAATGAACCCCTTGTCGGGGTTAGTGAAGAAGTAAGAGTGAAAAGTGAAAAAGTAAATGGTTTCGTCATTGCGAGGAGCGGAGCGACAAAGCAATCCAGTTCCGCGTAGCCCTGCCGTCATTGCGCAAATTTGCCTGCGGCAAATCTTAGGAGGGACAAGGAACACAATCTATGAAACTGGAAAATCCTCTTAAAAAGTTGACCAAAGCCGAATGGGCGCTGTGGATAAGCTCTCTCGTTGCCGTGTCCGCTTCCGCGGCGGTTTCCTTTTCGCTGTTTCCGGAAAGCATCGACTGGCTGACTCTTGCGGCGTCCCTCGTGGGAGTAACCTCTCTCGTATTCCTTGCAAAAGCCGATATCTGGGGGCAGATTCTTTCCATTGCCTTCAACGTAACCTACGCGCTGGCGGCGTTAAACAACCGCTTCTTCGGGGAGACCATTCTGTATTTCTGTCTACACCTGCCGACTGCCGTCTGTACCCTTATCGTGTGGATAAGAAACCGTTTCAGAAAAGAGGATACCGTAATTAAAATCGCCAAAACCTCTCCCGTCAAAACCCTTATCGTTTGCCTTCTGGGAGCGGGGGTTACGACGGGAGCCTACTTCCTTTTAAGATACCTTAATACCGACAGCTTAGCGCTGTCTACCGTATCGGTCTTTACCAGCTTCGTCGCCATATCTCTTATGGTTCTGAGAAGTCCTTACTACGCTTTGGTGTACGCCGCAAACGATATAGTCCTGATTTCGCTTTGGACTGTTTCCGCTGTTTCGGCTCCCGCAAATGCGGTAATGGTTGCCTGTTTCGTCGCATATCTGGCGAACGACCTCTACGCGCTCTACAACTGGAGACGGATACGCCGCAACCAGAACGAGCTCAGGAAGACCGTCAACGGGTAACGGTTTTTTCGGTTTTCTTCCGCTCTCCCTTAAGCTTTTCAATAAAGAACATAGCGGCTTTTGTCAGACAGCGCACGCAAGCGTAGCTTACGAAAAGAGCCGCCGCAAAAACCCCTGCCGACCAGAATTCCACCCTCCCGCCGTAGCGGAAATGAGCGGTCAGAATATACGCCGAGCCCGAAGCTACGGCTAGAAATAAATCCGTAAAAAACAGCGCGAGGCGGCTCCGCTCGGCAATGGGAGCGACTGTTCCGAAGATGGCTCCGCAGGGCGCGCCGACGGCGAGAAACATTATAGCGGCGACGGTTTCGCTCATTTGAACAGCTTCTTCAGCATTCCGTCGTTGGACTTCCCGCGAGTGTATACCAGTGACGTAACCGAACCGTTTACGGCGAAGTTTCCGCCCGCAACGGTCAGCTCCGTAACCGCGAAATTCTCACCCTTGACGGTAAGGGTTCTGCCGTCGAGCGCGATAACGATAAGCTTTTCGTCAAAGCTTTTTACTTCCACCACTCCGCTGACCGACAATCTGCCACCGGCGTAATTGAGGGTATGCGGTTTAACCTGTGTAACGGTTTTTTCGTTTTCCATACCGCTATAATATTCCTGACGTCCGCGGTTTATGTTGAATTGCGCTGTTTTCCGTTGTATAATAAAACTATGGCAAAAGCGGAAAAAAGGAAATGGTACCGTCTCGATTCGAGCGGATATATGTATCCCATGATAAGAACGCGCGACGTGCAGAGTCTGTTCGCGCTGTCCGCGCGGCTCGACGGAGACGTAGACCCCGCGCTTCTCGACCGTGCGGTAAACGAAACCTTTACGCGGTATCCTTATTTTAAGGTAAAAATCAAACAGGGGCTGTTCAGATATTATTTTGCGGAAAACAAAAAACCCTTCCGCGCGGTTCCGGATTCGGGCAGAATTCTGAAAGCTATAAATTTTAAAAGGAATAACGGGTATCCCTTTCGTATCACCTATTACAAGAGAACCGTTCGGCTGGAAATCTATCACGCGGTGGCGGACGGCAGGGGCGCCGCGGAGTTTCTGAAAACCGTTTTATCCGTCTATCTCGGATACCTCTACGGCGAAAATTGTGCGGTCGGAACCCCAAATCTCGCAGAAAGCGAGGTGGCGGAGGAAGAATTCGAGGATGCGTATCTTAAGTATTCCGAAGGCTGCTCCGCAACCCGCGCCGCAAAAATTATTCCCGAAAAGGCGATTGCCGACAAAGGCGAGCAGCTGAAGAGCTCCGGCTTCGGCATAACCACGGCGGCAATAAATTCCGAAAATTTAAAGGATAAGGCTAAGGAATACGGTTGCTCGGTTTCGGAATATATTACTGCTGTCGTTCTTCTCGCGATTGCGGAGCTATACGGAAATAAATCCGACAACGGAAAGCTCGTCGGGTTCATCCCCGTCGATTTGAGAAAAGCGTTTCCGACGAAAAGTCTGAGGAATTTCGTGACCTTTGCCTTCTCAAAAATCGACCCCTTAACGACAGAACCAACCGTTGCGGCGTACGCCGCCGCTGTAAAACGCGACTTGCGCGCGTTCTTAAACGACAAAGAGCTGATATCCGAAAAGCTGTCCGTGACTACCCTGATGAGCAGTCACCCTGTATTGCGGTTTTTACCGCAGGCTGTCAAAACCCTGATAATCCGCTCGGCAAGGGCATTCGCAAACGGCGCGACGCAAAGTATAATCGTTTCCAATCTCGGAGTGGTTACGCTTCCGGAGGAGGAAGCAAAGCACGTAGAGGAATTCGCCTTTTACTTAAATTGCAATGGACGGACTCCCAAAAATGCGGCTGCGGTAACCTATAACGGCAAATGCTATCTGTCCTTTTCCCGCCGCACCGTCAACGAAAATCTGGAAGCGCGGGTATTTGAGCTTCTCTTAGCGGACGGAATTTCCGTGGACGTGTTCTCAAACGGACGGACAGAAAACGGCAGATTCCCCGCCGACAGAGAGCGGTTTAAGAAGCCGACGGAAAAAGGCTACAGGTATAAAACGCGAGCCTCCGAGCTTTCTCTCGCCGCGGCAACCGTATTGTGTTTTCCGCTTTTAACCGTCGGTTCTTTGGTTGTCGGAACGGTCGGTCTCGTCCTTCGGGGGTTGTTCGGCAAAAAAGTCGGTTTCCTCGATATATAAAAACTTGTTGACAAACCGTTTTAATTAGTTTATTATAATTAGGCATCGCGGGGTGGAGTAGTCTGGTTAACTCATCGGGCTCATAACCCGAAGACCGTGGGTTCAAATCCCGCCCCCGCAACCAAAATGCCGCCCTACCTTCCGGTAGGGCGCAATTTACGGAAGAAATTGTGGCGGCGTAGCTTAGATGGTTATAGCGGCCGGTTCATACCCGGCAGGTCGTTGGTTCGAATCCGACCGCCGCTACCACAAACAACGGGCTTCGCGCCCACACGGCCCCATGGTCAAGCGGTCAAGACATCGCCCTTTCACGGCGGTAACCCGAGTTCGATTCTCGGTGGGGTCACCAAAAAGAGAGGCAGAACATATAACCTTCTGCCTCTTTCAATAACCGGAGGCATAGCTCAGCTGGGAGAGCGCTACCCTTACAAGGTAGATGTCACAGGTTCGAGCCCTGTTGTCTCCACCATGTAAAACCCGAAACTGATAGCGTTTCGGGTTTTACAATGAAATTCGCCTCACGGCGAGTGAAATAGCTGCGCTATGAAATATTCCTCACGGAATATGAAATACGCTAACGCGTATTGTGGCGAATTTTATTTCATACGGCAAAGCCGTATTTCATATCGAAGATATTTCATGTTGCGGAGCAACATTTCATTCTTCATTTAAGGAATAAAGCAGCTTCGAGTGGGCCTGTTGTCTCCGCCGGAAAAACTCTTTTTTATGACGAATAAAGATTCAACCTACCTGTAAGGTTCGCAAATTTGCGCTCAGCGCAAATCTGACGAGGGCGTACAACGGCTTTTAATGCTACAAAGTAACTACGCGTCCGTTTAAATTGTTAACAGTTTAAAGCAGCTTCGAGTGGGCCTGTTGTCTCCGCCAAACTTCCGCTGCTTACGGCATTCGTTTTTTACCTTTGGGCTGTGCGGCGAAACAGATTTTAGAGATGCTTCAAATTCTTTCTATACCGTTTTAATTCCGTTTCGCCAAAGCGGTTTAGAAAGCCGTCAATTATCTTTATCAATTCGTTTTTGTCTGTCGGTATATTCCCGTGCAGTTGAATGGCGTTAGATGCGCCCAGTGCGGCAAAATGTGTTTTTATTGTCAGTCCGCTTATAAGCTCTTTCAGTTCTTCGTATTTTTCTGTTTCGCTTTCTTCCGTCCAATTTCCTTTTAGTATTTCTTCGTACAATTCTGACGTGGGATAGATTGTGAGCATAGACGCTCCTATAATTTTAGGATTGAGTTCGTTAAATACTTTCAAGGTGTTTTCTACGCCTTGCTTGCTTTTCCATTTGCCGTATATACCCGTTAAATAGAAAAAGTTATATTCCAACCCAGCCTCATCAAGCTTACGGCATTGTTCCGAAATATCGGCAGAAGTATAGCCTTTGTGCATAAATGTCAAAGCCTCGTCGTCGCCCGTTTCTACTCCGACAGTTATTCCGTTATAGCCGCAACTACGCAGCTGTTTTAATTCTTCAACGCTTTTCGGCGTTATATCTGTTATGCGGGCAAAACAGCCGATGGTTTGCAATCGGTTAAGATACTGTTTTGATAAACAGGCAATTTTACGTAGTTTTTCTGTTGATAAAACAAACGGGTTTGCTCCGACTAAAAACATTCTTGTTACGTCGGGTGTAAAATAATATAACTCTTTCAAATCCTCCTCGATTTCTTCCATAGAGGACATTTTGAACTTAAACGGTATATCCTCGTATAGTGTGCAGAATTTACATTTACGGTGCGTGCAGCCTGCCGTAACCTGTAACAGAGCCGACCACGCCTCGTAAGGCGGTCGCCAAACCGTTCCTGTGTAGTGCATAATATATTACCGTCCTGTTTTGTTTTTCTATATGATAAATTGTGTCGGTATAATTTTTCAAGTACTGTCTTTATTTGGTGGTACTGTCAAAAAAAATACCAATACGTTTGCCTTGCGCTTGTTTGTTCTCTATAATTAGGAAAAAGGAGTTATGTTAATATGACAGACAACAAATTCAGAAAAAGAGAAATGATGGCGCGTTGTGCACCTATGTCCACGTTACAGACCGTATTAAGCGGTAAATGGAAGTTTCTCATACTTTGGTATATTGCTTTTTTCAAAGTACAACGGTTTGGGGAATTATTGCGCCGAATGGACGGTATCACGCAATCGACATTGACAAAACAGTTGCGCGAATTAGAGGACGACGGTTTTATACACCGTGAAATTTACAAAGAAATTCCCCCGAAAGTGGAATATACTTTGACGGAGCTCGGAAAAAGTTTTGTGCCCGTTTTAACTCAAATGATGATTTGGAGCCAAAATCACTTGTGCGCTGACGATTATATAAGCCCATACTCCGAAGAAGAAATAAAACAGCTGCTAAAATATTAAATGTAATTGTTAGTTTAACTTTCTCTCTGCCCTGCCATGTAAAACCCGAAACGCTATCAGTTTCGGGTTTTACAATGAAATTCGCCTCACGGCGAGTGAAATAGCTGCGCTATTTCATATTCCTTGCGGAATATGAAATACGCTAGCGCGTATTGAGGCGAATTTTATTTCATATCGAAGATATTTCATGTTGCGGAGCAACTTTTCATTCTTCATTTAAGAAATAATGCGACTTCGAGTGTGACTGTTGACTCCCGCCATAGTGCAAAACGACATTGGATATCTTTACTTCGTTACTTTGTTGTTTTTTTCTGCTATAATTACAGTAATGATAATTAACCTAAAAGAAAACAAAAGTAAGAATGATATTGAAGTTCTTATTGAATATCCGGAAATGTCAGATGCCGTAAAACGTATTGAAAACGCCATAAAATCGGTTGATAATATTGTCCGTTGTCAAGATGATGACGGAAAGATTTGTTTTGTCCGCGTGTCCGATATATTTTATATTGAAAGCGTTGAAAAACAAGTTTTCGTATATACGAGCGATAAAGTATATCGTTCGGAATTGTTGCTATATCAATTTGCCGAAAAACTATATCCTTTTGGCTTTGAACAAATAAGCAAGTCCTGTGTTCTGAACATAAACAAAATGATTAGCGTAAAACCTATTTTTAATTCTAAAATGGAAGCGCTGCTTGAAAACGGCGAAAAGGTGCTTATATCGAGAAGTTTTATTTCTGCGATCAAAAAACGGTTGGAGAAAATGTTATGAGAAAACGTATTTTTAACTTTATCAAACAGCTTATTATAAATACATTTGCTACTACTACAATGAGTATTGTTTTAACGTCGATCGCCTCTCTTATTGCGGGCGGCACATATATGGGGTTTGCCGTTCCGCTTGAAATCTTACTTGCAAATTTTTTGGCGCATATCGGTTTTATTTTGCTTAACAAAATAGATATGAAATACAAAATATTTAATTACATTTCTATGCTTGCTTTTTCGCTTGGCATAGTAATCGGGTTTTGCTTTTTATTTAATTGGTGTAAGGTTGACGAACTGTGGATTATATGTTTAATCGTCATAATTGTTTTTATTGTTGCCTTTGTTATAGACTTGATCAAGATTAAGCAAGATGCCGACGAGATAAACGCAAGTTTGAACGAAATAAGAAAACGAAAAGACAACGAAAACAAGTAAAAAATGGTAAAAGGGCTGTATACATAACAGCTCTTTTTTGTAACTTGGTAGCGCATATCTGTATGTTAGTTGCCAGCGCATTGACTTATTTTCTTTTCATTTATAAAATTTTAGCATTACGTTAAAGGTGGCGCAATGGAAACGGAAAAGGAAATAATCTCAATAAAAGAAATAATTTTTGCAAGCGTGATTTGCGTGTG
>CAYXBO010000050.1:0-8072 GCA_964463195.1 uncultured Christensenellaceae bacterium
CCGGTGCAGTCCGCCGCAGAAGGTCGGGTCCCTTAGTGATAATCGATATTATACAGAACAAAATCGGCAATGAAAAGTTCGAGCAGTTTTTCGCCGTGTCAATTGACGGGCACGACCGCGTAGGGAATTTCAGAAAGCTGGCGACGGGCAACGAAACGGAGGTCCCCGTAGACTGTATCGACCTGGTACAGTTTGCGATAACCGAGAGAACGAAGGAAATCGTCATCGCGCACAACCATCCGGTTGACAGCCCGTATCCGAGCCAGTCCGACATAGACTTAACGTACGATTTGGCTAAGACCTTAAGCCGGCTGAATATCATGCTTTCGGACCACATTATCGTGACGAACAACGCTTATTTCAGCTTCCGTGCAGCTAACATTCTGGAGAAGGGCAAAATGAAAAAGGTCAGCGCGGAATACGTCAAAGACAACTGCGACTTGAAAAGCATCACCGAAAACGAGGAGATTTGATTATGGAAAAAATAAGGACGCGTTTTGCACCGAGCCCCACCGGGTTTATGCATATAGGAAACCTGAGAAGCGGTCTGTACGCCTATCTTTACGCCAAAAGTCAGGGCGGGGATTTTATATTGAGGATAGAGGATACCGACAGGACGCGTTACGTCGAAGGCGCGGTGGACGCTATTTACAGAACGCTTAAGCTTGCGGGGATAGAACACGACGAGGGTCCCGACCGCGACGGTGGATACGGACCGTATATACAGAGCGAACGTAGGGAGCTTTATAAAAAATACGCCGAAATCCTCGTGGAGCGGGGAGCGGCTTACTATTGTTTCTGCGACGAGGAGAGGCTGGAAACGCTTAAAAACGAGGACGGAATTAAGCGTTATGACGGTCGTTGCCGCAATCTGAGCCGCGAAGAGGTGGCGGAAAGACTGTCGCGCGGCGAGCCGTACGTTATCCGTCATAAGGTTCCGACCGACGGTGTGGGAAGATATACCGACGCGGTTTACGGGGAAATCGAGGTTCAATATAAGGAAATGGACGATATCGTTCTTCTGAAAACCGACGGGATGCCGACCTACAACTTCGCAAACGTTGTGGACGACCACCTGATGAATATAAACTGCGTTATAAGGGGCTGCGAATATCTTTCGACCACGCCGCAGTATAACCTTATTTACGAGGGCTTCGGCTGGCAACCCCCGAAATACGCGCATCTGCCGCACATTATGCGCGACCAGCATCACAAGCTTTCCAAACGGTACGGCGACGCAAACTTCGAGGATTTCTATCATAAGGGATACCTTCCCGAGGCAATAGTCAATTACGTGGCGCTTCTCGGTTGGAGCCCCAAGGGCAACGAGGAAAAGCTCTCGATGTCGGAACTTCGCGAACAGTTTTCCTTCGACGGCGTGGGCAAGTCTCCCGCGATTTTCGACGGAGCTAAAATGAAATGGCTCAACGGAGAATATATCAGGGCGCTTACGGACGAAGAGTTTGAAAAGCTCGCCGCTCCGTGGTTCGAGGAGAGCGCGGCGAAGGGTATGGATTATTCGTTGCTCGCTCATCTTTTAAAGGCGAGGGTGGAAATTTTGTCGGAAATCCCCGAAAAAGTCGGGTTTTTGAAGGAGTGGGAGGGGTTCGACCTCGCGCTTTTTGAAAATCAGAAGCAAAAGTGCGACAGGAACGTTGCAAGGACCGTTCTTATAGAAGCGCTTCCGGTTTTTAAGGAAAAGGAATGGGATTCTCAGGCGCTGTTTTCCGAGCTCACGGCGATTGCCGAAAAGCTGGCGCTCAAGAAAAACGCCGTGCTGTGGGCGGTCAGAATTGCGCTGACAGGCGCGCAGTCCACCCCAGGTGGCGCCACCGAAATGGCAATCCTTCTCGGCAGAGAAACCGCTGTCGCGCGGTTGGAAAGCGTGATAAAACGTCTCGATGCGTGACGCGATACCGGTTATTCCCCGCCCGCTGACCGAGGCGGAAATAGACGCAATGAGCGTTATAGTGCTGTCCTTCGTCGGAGACGGAGTGCAGACGCTTTACGAAAGGACGCTCGCCGCCGAAACCTTTGCGGGGAAAGCCGGCCAGCTCCACAAAATGGTGTCGGGAATGGTCAACGCCAAGCGGCAGGCGGAAGCGGCAAGAGCGTTTTCGGAGCTTCTGAACGAGCGCGAAACGGAAATATTCAAGAGGGCGAGGAACGTTAAACCCAATACCTTGCCGAAGCATACGACGCAGGACGTTTACCGTGCGGCGAGCGGGTTTGAGGCGGTCGTCGGATACCTCTATTTAACGGGGCAGAACGAAAGACTTGCCGTCGTTCTGGACGGGGCGTACGGGAGAGACTAAATAATTAAGAGATAAGAATTGAGGAGTTTTTTATGATAATTCAGGGTAAAAACGCAGTTTACGAAGCCATAAAAGGCGGAACGACGATAGAGCGCTTATGCGTTCAGAAGGGAATGGGCGGCTTGGACCGTGTGGTGGACGCCGCAAAAAAAGCCAATATCAAGGTGGTCTTTTCGGAAAAACAGTATATGGCGAAGCTGTCTCCCGACGGCAGACATCAGGGAGTTCTCGCCGTTGCAACGGATTTTAAATACGCGGACATGGAGGATATTCTCTCCGCTCCGTCGCCGAGGCTGGTTCTCGTTCTCGACGGAATAGAGGACCCGCATAATCTGGGCGCCGTCGTAAGAGTTGCGGACTGCGCGGGAGCCTCCGGCGTCATCATTCCCAAGTACAGAGCAAGCGGCGTAACGGATACCGTCGTCAAGGTTTCGGCTGGCGCGTCCGCTCACGTTAAAATCGCCAAGGTCACCAACGTAAACGAGGCTATAAGAAGATTGAAGGATGAAGGATTTACCGCGGTTGCCGCAGATATGGACGGAAAACCCATGTACGACTGCGATATGCGCGGAGACCTCGCGGTGGTAATCGGCAGCGAAGGGCACGGCGTGCACACGCTCACGAAAAAGCTGTGCGACGGCACGGTTTCCATACCGCAGTTCGGGCAGGTCAACTCCCTCAACGCATCTGTTGCCGCGGGGATTGTAGTTTACGAGGCGGTAAGACAGAGAAGATGACGGACGAAAAGGAACTTCTTGCCGCGGCGGCAAAGGGCGACGCGGACGCGCTGACGGCTCTTATCGTCAGGTATACTCCCATGCTCCGGAGCCTCGTCGCGCCGTTTTATATTGCGGGCGCGGACAGAGACGACCTTCTGCAGGAAGCGACGCTTGCGTTCATTAAGGCGGTGAACCGCTACGACGGCGGGAAGGGCGCGGCGTTTTCTTCATTCGCCTTCGCCGTTGCAAAAAAGCGCATTTTAGACGTGGTGAAGCTATCAAAGGGGAAGAAATATTCCCCGTTAAACGACGCCTCTCCGATAACTCCCGAATACCGTGACGGAGAGGGGGAAGGAGAATATTCCGACGACGCGGCGGACGCCAAGAACCCAATCGATTGCTATATAGAAGAGGAAAACGAAGTCCGCTTGTCCAAGGCTCTAAGGTCCGTTCTCGGCGACAGAGAAAGGGAGGTTCTGGAGCTTTATCTTGCCGGCTCGTCCTATAACGAGATAGGGGCAAAGCTCGGTATAAGTCCCAATACCGTAGACAATACTTTGACGCGCATCAAGAAAAAACTGCGCGACAAAAAGGAGATATTCGATTTGTGAAATACGCGGCTATAGACGTTGGCTCCAACTCCGTAAGAGTGCTGTCGGACGGAAGAAAGCTTCTCGAAATAACCACCCTCGGCGAGGGCCTTTTGCTTACCGGAAGGCTGAAAGAGGAGGCTATAAAACGCACCGCCGAAGCTGTCAAAAGGTTTTACGGTTTGGCTGTTTCCGAGGGAGCGGATAAGGTGTTCGTGTTCGCAACCGAAGCCGTAAGGGCTGCGGAAAACGGCGGAGATTTTATAGCTCTTATGAAGAAGCAGGGGATTGACGTTGATTTGGTTTCTAAGGATAAGGAAGCCGAATACGGATTTTTGGGAGCCTATACCGGCGGAACGTGTGCAATTCTCGATATCGGCGGCGCGTCCGCGGAGCTTGCCGTAGGAGACGGAAACGGAATAGATTACAAAAAGAGCTTGCCGCTCGGAGCGGTACGCCTTAAGGATTACAGCGACGACGTGGAGGAGATGGAGGAGTACGTAAAGAGGGTGGCGAAGGACTATCTGCCTGTCCCCGCGTTCGACCGCCTTATAGCCATCGGCGGGACGCCTACGACCTACGCCGCGATTAAGCTTGAGTCCGAGCCCTACGACCCCAAAGCCGTCAACGGGACGACGCTTACCCTTGAAGAGATAAGAGATATCACCGGTCGCATCGTCACCACTCCGTATGAAGAAAGAAAGGACATAAAAGGACTGCATCCGAAAAAAGTTCCCTTCGCCGTGCAGTCGGGCGTGCTTCTCTACACCATTGCCGAAACCGTCGGAGCGGGGATGTTGACCGTTTCCGAATTTGATAACTTAGAGGGATATATTAAAGCTCATACTAATAACATCGATAGCACTTTACCGTAGTTACCACTATGAAGTTAAAAAAATAAGGATATATAAAAAATGGAATCATTTGCGGATATAGGGAAAAGAATAAAGGACAACGCCAAAGAATCGGAAGTAAACATAATCCATCCGTTCATAGAAGTTCAGCCGAAGAAAAAGCTTTCCATTATCGGAGTGTATGACAATTCGGAAACGGAAATAGTTAACGGTGCGGGGGAAATTATTCCTTTCGACGAAAGTAGTTATTATTACGGCATGAATCCCGAATTCGGAGCTGACGAAGTTTGCTTAGCATTAAAAGCTGGAGCATTTAAAGATTGCGTATCGTTTGAAAAATTTATGGACGATAAGAAGGAATTTTTTACTCTACCTGCTAAAATGTCTAAATACGCTCGCGCATTATTTGCAAAAACACTGGTTAAAATGTCAGTGATGTTCGGCTATTATTTTCATTGTGACAGCAGAGCATGTTTCGAACGTTTTTGTGACATAGCTTCGGGAATTGCAGTAAAAAATATAGATTTCGATACAAACGAAAAGGAGCAAACCGTCCGTTTGCTGGGACAGTCGAGCATAGAGTTTTTAAACGCTCTCGATAACGGTTTTACGGTTGAAAAAAGCGGCGATCTGACAATTAAAACCGATATATCGGGAAAATCTATAAGCGAAACTCTATCGCAGAAGAATCTTTCTTTGGTAAAGGGTAAAAGCTATTATTCGGGCGTTCTTCCCCGCGTAAAAAAAATCGAACGGTGCGACATGGAATATTCAAACTGCGACGTTATGAATATAGCTGTAATATTCGGGCGTTCCACTTTTGCAACTATGGACGCTTTCGACGGCTCTTTTATAAAAAAACACCGTCTGCTGGCAGAATATCTTCCTCTTATCGAAGAAACCGATGAGAACGAAGATTCGCTAATCAAACAATACTTAAGCGATATGACTGGGTCATCAGATACTGTTATTGAGCAAGTTAATGAATTTTTAGCGCAGTCCTATTCAGCTCATAATCTGGGGGTGTCCGGAAACATAGTCACTTCCGACGGATATTTGATGCTGGCAAAACGGGGCAAAAAAACTGTTGACATGAACACCTATTATTGCTCTATTAACGGACAAAGTGAAATCTGCGATAGCAAAGTTAAATTTTATAAACAATCCGTCTACGAGGATATGCCAACTTTACATATCGACAGTGATGACCGAATAGATTTTATGGGAGAGCTTGAAAGGGAAACCGACGCCGAACTGAATATTTTTTGTCCAGCAAGCCATTGGGTATTACGCGGAATATCTTTTCTGGCAATTATGAATTCCGACGGCAAAAACGCCGACTACAGAAGATTTCATTTTAATATATTAGCCGAGTGTCGTTCCGAATACAGTCTGGCTGAAATAATTGAATCGCAGAAAAAAGCAACTGAAAAATTCGAAAACAGTAAAGTTATTGGAGTAAAAATCAATCAGTATAAAAATGTTTTTTCATGGATTACAAGCTCGATAAAAACTGCCGTACTGTGGATTTTAAAGAGCAAAGATTTAATTACTGCGATTTTTGCGATTGCCATATTCGCGATAGGCTTCAACGAATTGAAAAGCTCGGAATTTACGATAAAAAGCCTCTCCAGTATAATCAGCCTTGTATTTACGATACTTTCGATACTTGTAATTTTAAAGAATATTATTGTCGCCGTAGTCGGATATAAAAAGAGAAAACCAACTTACATAAATCTAAGGATTATCGGCGGTTGCAACGACTTTTACGAAGATATTCATTGTGCTTCTGCACGTGAAAACGTAATTTTCCACCCCATTGCGGACGTAATGGTTTATGAACATATCAAATATCCTTTAAAATGAAGAGAAAAGTTTTTGACTCATTATTGTCTTAATTCAAGGCGCGGATTAGGAGAAAATCCGCGCCTTGAATAAGTAGGTTAATCTACGGTATTGAGCATTACGTCGGTTATCGAGTTAAGCGTGAGGACTTTGGTTTCGCCGTTGCGTTCGACGGTGAGGATTAAATTCTGTTCCGCTCTTACGTTATAGAGTGCGTCGCCAAGGACGAACAGGCGGGTTATCTGATAATCCTTACCGCCGATTGAGGCGGTTTTCAGCACGTCTCCGATTTTCACTCCCATACTTTCCGCAACGGAGCCTTTCGCTACCTCGGCAACCGTTATATCGTTGACGATAAAAGTGCGGTATTCCGTCCGCTCTACGATTTCGTAACCGTCGGAATTGTCGGCGGCAATTACCGTATAGGTTTTATATTCCTGCTTCACCGAGCGGCTTGCGGTCGTTTCGACGGTGACGCCCAATAAGAGCTTGGTGGCTGTTTCGTTGAACGCCGTTCCCTGATTGGCTATAATGCTTGATGCAACGGCAAGAGCGTTATCGACCGGAATTGCGTAGGATATGTTTTCTATTTCCTCGTCGCTGGTTTTGGCGTTGACTATTCCGATAAGGCTTCCTTCCGCGTCAAAGAGTCCGCCGCCGGAGTTTCCGCTGTTGACGGCAGTGTCGATACGCATAACGCGGAGAGAGGTTTTGACGCCGGTTTTTATGGAAACGGTTATATATTCGCTGTCAACGCTGACTATTCCCGCAGTCACCGAAATGCCGTCGCCCTCGGGGTTGCCTATGGCGATTGCCGTATCTCCCGCTATGACTAAAGAGCTTGAGGAAATCTCCGCAACGGTTGCGCCGAAATCCTTATATTTTCCGTAAGACGCGCCCGAAAGCTTCAGAACGGCTATGTCGTTTGCAAGGCTTCCGCCCACGTAGGTTGCGTCAACGGCGTCCAGCTTATCGACGGCGCCGGTAATCGCGCTGTCCCACGGCGAGGGGTAGAGCGCGCCGTGGAAATAAACCCATATGGTTTCCGCGATTTTATTCTGAGTTTCGGCTTTTTCGCCGTAAACCACGTGATAATTGGTAATTATATAAATCTCACTGCCGTTATCCTTGATTATTACGCCGCTTCCCGCGCCGCCGCCGACCTTTTCGGTTTTCTTACCGCTCCAGCTGGTTTCGGTGTATCTGTACGACGCGATTACGGCAACGCTAGAGGTTATTGCTTTTGAGGTTGCGGAAGAAACGGATTGTCCCGAAGCGGAAACGCCTTTGAGAGTTGCGAGCCACTCGGTTTCCGTCCCCAAAAAGCCGTTTTTCACAGCGATTTCGTATGCGGATTCGCCTTTTCCGGCGTATTCTCCGTCCGCACCGTCCGCGCCTTTTAAGCTGGCAAGCCATTCCGCTTCGGTTCCCGAAAAACCGTTTTTAACGGCTATATCGTAAGCCGACGCTCCCGGAAACGCCAGACAGGACGAAAGAGCGGTCAATAATACCAAAACCGTAACTATTACGGCAGCAACTGTCAAAAATCTTTTTTTCATATAATCCTCCGTACGGATATATAGATTTTACACTCAAAAGCCGAAGAGTGCAACGGACTTCTACCAATTTTTAATGCTTTTTTACATTAGTATGGGGAATTTAATCGTATTTTAAGCTGTGGAGAGGGGGAAAGTGTACTTTTTTGTGGCAGGACAAAAAAGTACGCAAAAAAACCTGTCGCCCCTGATT
>CAYXBO010000051.1:0-8045 GCA_964463195.1 uncultured Christensenellaceae bacterium
CATTGTTCTCGTACAGTAAAACATAATCAATTCCTTTCTTTAGCAAGTAATCGCCATGTGTGACGGTTATGTTCGGCTTGATAACACTACCCGTATAATCAAAAGACTCACTGTCAAGCTCAATATCGCAGTCGTCTATATTTTTTATTTCAATATCGGGAGCGATACCTCTTGTCACGTTTACCTGAACTTCGGTATTCTCATAGTTCTCCGTATCGAAATAAACGAGCGTGACCGTTTTTGAAGCGCCTGCCGGAATATCCACTTTGCCTTCCTTAAGTGTCCAGCCGTAACCCCAATTTATATCTTTTACGGAGGTATCCCAAGCTATCGTTACGTTTTGAGGCGCAACGGCAGTTGCCTTTCTGATTACAAATTTTACGCTTTTATAATGATAATAATTACCCAACCCGTAAACCGTGACGTAGTAGTCGTCTCCTGCATTGACGGCGCTTACGTTGCCGACGTAATAGTCCGTGCCTTCTACAAGAGTTACCCCATTATCTTCTACCGTTATGGTCGGTTTTGTAACCATACCGCTATAGTAAATATCTTCGGCGCAGAACGTACAGGTAGTTATAGGTTTACTTCCCTTTACCCCTCGCGTAAGCTTTACTGTTACGCTGACGGTTTCGTAATCTGAAGCGTCATCCCCAGCATAATTCATTGTCGCATAAGCAGACGACCCTTCTGTCATTAATGCACTCGCTGTCCCCGTGAAATTGCTATAAGTCCAGCCCAGAGGAAGCACTACGTTGATAATGCTTTCGGCAGGTACGATGATTTCCGCTTCCGGAGCATTTGGCGGCTGTTGTGCTTTCTCGATTGTAAATGTTTTTTCCGCTGTTCCCGAATAATAACCTTGACCTCTGATAACTACAGTAGCCGTGCCAGCGTGTAAATTATTTTTATATTCTATAATATAATCAACGTTCGGAAGGAGCGTGTCCCCGTCTGAATTCACGGTAACCTCGGGACGGTGTTCTTGTCCGTTATACGTAAAACTGCTTTCTACCAAGTTTACCGTCGCTTCGCTCAAATCGGTTTTAATACTGTCGTAATTGGTTGGCACGTCACAAGTCCACGCCTTTATGCGTACCGCACTGTATCTGCCGTACAAATCGGTATCTGTCTCCCATTTTGAACCGTCCCAATAATACGAAGCGGGGCGTTCACGGTTTTCGTAACAATCCGTATATAGCTGTCCGTTTGTGGTTATTACCACACTGAAATAATCGTCCGTTTCAAGAGTTATAGGCTCGTCTAAAAGTACCGTATGATACCCTTCAAAAGTAGGATGATAAATCGTCGTACTGCGTAAAGTTCCCGCCGTAGGTTCACCGACGGACAAATCCACGTCCGTATACACGTCTATCGTGTAAAAGGTATCCTTATAACCCATAATAAATGCGGCGAAGTTTACGGCTTTTAATACCTGCGTTGCGCCACTGCTCGGACTCTCAACCTGAAACACGCTTCCTGCGGCAGACAGCAATTCTCGTTCCGCTCCGTAGTAACGGTATCCCAACTGTTCTGTCCCGCCCGTAATAGTATCTTGATAATAATTGTGGTCGTACACGCCCGACCTTTCGCATTCAAAGGCTTGTATCCCGCTAAAAATCGAGGCATAGGAAAAGTAATGATATCCGGCATAGCCATATCCCTCGCCCCAACTGTTTTTTACAATCCAAGCACCGTCAATTTGTGGCTTATCATCGCCGAACATATCTTTGGAAACCGTATCGTCCCATCCTACAATTAGCGCCGCATGGTTGTGAAAAGTGCTCGATGCGTAATAATATTCAGACCCGGTACGGTCGCTTTTGAAATTTATAGTTACCGCACCGTAAGTGGCAATAGCTTTTTTAATAGAAGCGACGTTATTGTTCACGTTTATAAGACTCGTCATTATATAACCGGAATTACTTTCGCCGTCATTGCTCGTTCCGGTACCCTGAACGTTCATTCCGTACCAATGTGAAGCTATACCCCCGACATAGCTACCCATCACACCGTGATTATAATCCTCTCCGAATACGCAGTAGGCTAAGCTGACTTCGTCCAAATCGATATTATCTTTCGTGGTAAACCCTTTCCGAAGAATGTTGGTTTCCATAGCCGCCAATGCCGCATAACTCCAACACAAGCCTTCATTACCCTGATTTTTAACGGAAGTTACGATGTCGTATTCGCGTCCGTCATATACTGATAACGTCGCAATATCTTCGGGAGCTGCCGCCTGCAATTCGGCAAGATTAGACGGTTTTGTAAATGTCTGAGCATCACCGGTAAGATTATAGTCTTCGGTGTAAGCGTACGCGCTTTCGTTTGACAATACACCGAACATCGCGAAGAACATGGCAATGACAATTGTCAATACGGTTAAGGCTATGAGCCTATTCTGTTTTGTAGCAGTCCAAAGTTTCATTATTCCGCACCTCACTATATAGTTTAAAATAACCACTATGTCATGTCAATGCGGGAGGGTTTTACTCAATACAAAGATGCCGCTCCCTTGCGAGAACGGCACCGCAGAATATACCGTTCAATCGCTTAGTCGCCAAACCAAAAATACATTTCACCAAAAGGAACTGTATGTGCAATTAAGGTATAGTTCTACCTTGAACTTTACCTTTTGGTGATTATTTATGCATTATAAGCATGCATTTTTGATTTGGCATTTTTATTCTATCAAATTTTCATATTTAAGTCAATGTTAAAGAGGTTACACTCCCGATATTGCTTTTTGCTATTTATGATTGTATAATCATTTTATAACCGAATTAAAGAGGGCTATTCCATATGAAAAAAGCATTGATTACGCTCGCACTTCTGGTAGTTGTAATTTGCAGCCTCTGCGGCTGCACAAATAAAATAACAATATTGGAATTTACTTTCAGCAATTCAAAATGCGAGGAAGAAAAACCTCTTTATTTTAATGACGATTATAAAAGCGTAACGTTAAATGCAAATATAGAAATCGACACAGGGACTGCAAGCATTCGGATTGTCAATAAAGAAAGCAATCGGATAGTTTGGGAGAAAACGACGGATAAAACCGAAGCTTTTGATATTGAATTGACGGACGTTGCTGCAAATTCGGAATATGTTTTCAGCATAAATTCCGAGCAAATCAAATATCTTCATTTAAAAGTTACTTCGGCAGAAAAACTTATTAGAGACAAGGAAAAACTGACGAAATAGCAATTATGAAAGATTTAACCACCCTACAAAACATCGGCAAAGAAATGGCAAATAAACTGAAATCTGTTGAAATCGACTCTGCTGAAAAGCTTATCGAGACAGGTTCTGAGGAAGCGTTTTTAAGGCTGAAAGCCAAATACCCGCAGGTGTGTTTGGTTCATTTATACACTTTAGAAGGCGCAATACAAAACGTTGAATTCAATCGCCTTTCCGAACAGACGAAGGCAAAACTGAAGGAGTTCTGCGACGCTCTAAAGTAGAAGTTATCAAAACGGAAACGTACGAAAAATATTCCTCAATCGACAAACTTAGCTTTCAATACAAATTAGAGTTTTGATATTTGTTGCCAATTCTTTCGACATCTGCTATAATCAAAATATCATTCTACGGAGGTTTACATAATGTCAGTTTTGTTTTGCGACACCGACAGTGAACTCGATTTTGGTTTAATGGACAGTCTCGGCTATAAAGTAATTAAAATGCCGTATATTTTCAAAAATGAAGAATTGTATCCGGACGCAAACACCGATATGAAAGAATTTTTCGATGCGATGCGTGGCGGTGAAGTTCCTACCACGGCGGCTTTAAACGTCGACAACTATCTTGAATATTTCGAGCCCTACTTTGCTCAGGGGGAAGAAATTTTATACGTGGCGTTCGGCTCACCCTACAGCCAGACTTTTAACGCAATGAACATGGCTGTTAATGAGCTGAAAGAAAAGTACCCCGCTGCGCGTTTTGAGATTTTCGATACAAAGTGCATCAGCCTTGCAACGGGTCTGCAGGTATACGTTGCCGGAAAACTCTATCAGGAAGGAAAATCCATCGACGAAATTATTGCGGTTTTAAAAGAAATCGAACCGAAAGCTCAGGGAGTTATCGCAGTCGGCGACCTAAAATACCTGAAACGCGGCGGACGCGTCAGCGCGCTTGCGGCGACGTTCGGAACCATTCTGAATATTAAACCGGTTCTTAAAATGCCTAAGCTCGGTGTTCTCGAGCCTGTCAAAAAAGCCAAAGGCAGAAAACTGGCAATCAAGGAAGTTATCGACGATACTATAGCTCTTGCCGACACCAGATACCCTATCGTCATTCTGCATGCGGACTGCGTTGAGGATTGCAACTATATACACGAAAAACTCGCCGCCGCACTTCCCGACGCGGAATTGTGGGACTATATGGTAGGACCGGTTATCGGAGCGCATTGCGGTCCCGACACCGTAGCCACCTGCTACATCGGAAAAGAACCGAGACCTGAATCCAAGAAATAATTTCTGTTTAAAACTTATAAAAACATACTTAGGATACGGATTATAAAAAGCGAAGAACCTTCGGATTCTTCGCTTTTTCTGATTGACTGTTTATTTCAATTTAACTTCAGATTTCTAATCTTCTCAACGTTGCGATTCATTAGCCGCCTTCCAATCAAACGGTACATAAGTTCTTTACACTTTGACATTTCTTGTCCGTGTTCCTTCAAAAGCTCATCCGGATTATCGTAAACGCCGAAGTCTTGATTTATTCCTTCGCTCTGAATATAAGTATCGTTTGCGTTCCACTCTATTAAAGGATTTCGGAAATCCGTAACCGCAACTCCGTATCCACAAAACGTTCCGTCACAGTCGGAAAACTTATTTTGCAATTTCGTCAAGTAATCTTTATCCAAAATAAACGCTTCCAGATTATACCATTTATTTTGATAATACACTTCAACCCAACTGTGAAATACGTTTTTCGGAGCGTTTTTATAAACAATACCGGTCATAGCACCCTTTTGCAATTCTTTATCTATGGTAAAACCGTGCACCCGACAAGGTATACCGACTCCGCGCAACAACGCCATAAACAGCGTTCCTTTTGTATTGCATTGTCCGTAACCGTCCTTCAATACCTTGCTTGCGGAAATGTTATCGCTCACGTTATAGCCGAACTTTATCTCATCCCGCACGAAATTGTATATAGCTTTTATTTTCTCAAACTCATTCAGATTAAGCCAACCCCGCGCTATTATCAGCCGTTGAATTGACTTATGAGAAAAATCAAGCATCTTTGTTTCTTCAATATATTTTTCCATATCTTATTTTTATATAAATCAGTGTTTATTTTTCCGCTATTATATAACAAACGATTTAAAAAGTAAAACAAAGCAACACCACGGCAGTGTGCAGTGCTTTATTAAGGTATTACGTCATCTTTTCCGGTAAACTTTTCAAAGGGAATAAAATCGTCTTCCACTTCTCTTGCGTCGCAGTTGAATACCGTTCCGATATTTATTCCGCGTTTAAGAATACCGTATCCGTACTTATTGCGCAAAACGTCCACGCTTTTTTCCACCTTCGACTCTTTGGATTCTTCATAGAGCATACTGTGCATAATGCCGGTATCTGAGAGAAGATTGTA
The DNA here is from genome assembly GCA_964463195.1 of uncultured Christensenellaceae bacterium. Lineage (GTDB taxonomy): Bacteria > Bacillota > Clostridia > Christensenellales > DTU072 > CAYXBO01. Next base: position 5,605 of record CAYXBO010000051.1, read on the forward strand.
AGTTGTGACCGTTATAGTCCGCAGCGGCGGCTGTGTCTGAAAATCGTAGTGATTATCGAGAATATACAGCGCCCCTTCGGAAATTTCGGCTGCGGCGGAAGTCGGACAGTCAAGTTTATGCTGTCTGGAAAAGGATTTGAGATTTACGTTTCTCATGTCGAGAGACACACCGCTCGCCGTCATTCCGTACTTTCTCAAACGGAATGCAATAACCTCGCACAATGCATAAATAACGCTTGCAGCCTCTTGTCTGTTGGTAACGTCTTTCGGGGTTGTCGTGCCGTTACCGACGCTCTGCGGAACCGTTCCTCCGTCGTATTGCATGACGGTATCGTCGTCTATACCGTTTGCGTAATTCCACAGTTTTTCACCGAATTTACCAAACCTTGCGGAAAGCACGCGTTTGTCCGCGCAAGCAAGGTCGCCGATAGTTTCAACCCCGTATTTCTTTAAGGTTTTTTCGGTTGCGCTGCCCACCATCAACATATCAGAAACCGGCAATTTCCAAGCGATAGAACGGTAATTGGATTTATCTATTACGCTTATCGCGTCAGGTTTTTTCAAATCGCTTCCTAGCTTTGCGAATACTTTAGAAAAGGAAACCCCTATGGATACCGTCAGCCCTCCGGTCTGTTCTTTTACCGCCTCTTTGATTTTGTAAGCAACCTCTTCCGGCTGTCCGAAAAGCCGTTTGACGCCGGTTACGTCCAGCCAGCATTCGTCCAGTCCAAAGCTTTCGACGAGCGGCGTAAACGTGGTATATAATTGAAAAACCTGTCTTGAAATTTTAGTGTACTCTTTATAATGCGGCGGTACGATAACCAAATCCTTACACTTTTCTTTGGCTTTCCATATAGGCTCGCCGGTCGAAACGCCGCATGCTTTTGCCGCAGTGCTCTTGGCAAGAACTATGCCGTGACGCTTTTCGGGGTCGCCGCAAACAGCGACCGGTTTCCCCTTCAATTCGGGATTTACCAAAGTCTCGACGGAAGCGTAAAAATTATTTAAATCTATGTGTAAAATATCCTTATTCAACGCCGGTCATAACTTGATTGTAAAGTCTTTTCACCTGAGCTTGCAAAACCTCGTCGTTGCCTTCGTTTACGATAACCGAAGTTGCGTATTTAAGTCGGATTTCATCGTTAGCCTGAGCAGCCATAACGCGTTTTGCATATTCCTCGCTGACCAAATCGCGCATTACAATTCTCTGAACTCTCAGCTGACGTCCGGCTCTTACCAGCCATATCTTATCGAACATTTCTGCCGACTTGGATTCCACCAACAACGGAACCTCTACAAACACGGTACCCTCGATTTCACTCGCCCGCTTTTTAATTTCCTCGATAATGATGGGATGAGCTAGCTCGTTCAGCTTGCGCATGTCGGTGGAATTGTAAAAAATGCGTTTGCCGAGTTTCACCCTGTCGACCGCGCCGTCCGTAACGCAATCGGGAAAAAGCTTCTCTATGCGCGAAATGTACGACGGTCTTTCCAAAAGCTCGCTGTTTATGGAATCCGCAGACATGACGTGACCGCCGAGCTCCCTAATATAGTTGCATACGAAGGATTTTCCGCAGCCTATACCGCCTGTAATTGCAATTAACATCTGTTTAGCCTCCTATTTGGCATCGAACCACCGTTCACCTACGCCGACCTCCACGGGAAGCGGCACGTTGAGAGATACGGCGTTCTCCATTTCTCTTTTAAGAATATATTTAACCGTCTCGACCTCGCCTATAGGCGCGTCGATAATCAATTCGTCGTGAACCTGCAAAATGAGTTTGGATTTCAATCCTTCTTTTTTCAGCGCGGAATGCACGCCGAGCATGGCGATTTTAATTATGTCGGCGGCGGAGCCCTGAAGAGGCATGTTCATAGCCGCGCGTTCAGCAAACGCAACCAGATTCCTGTTGCCCGATTCAAACTCGGGGAAACGGCGAATTCGCCCTTTTAGAGAAGTCATATATCCGTATTTATGGGCTTTATCGACGTTGGATTTCATAAATTCCTCGATGCTCGGGAAGGTTTCCAAATACTTTTTGTGGAACTCCGTAGCTTCTTTTCTCGTCGTCCCCAAACTTTCGGCAAGCCCGAATTCGCTTTGACCGTATATAATACCGAAATTGACGGTTTTAGCCAACGCACGTTGCTTAGAAGTGACCTCGCTTTCAGGAATACCGAACATTTTAGCCGCCGTTTCCTTATGGATGTCCGCACCGTTCCGGTAGGCGTTCAGCAAAACCGCGTCCTCTGAAAAATGCGCAAGCAGTCTCAATTCTATCTGAGAATAATCGGCGCCGACCAAAACGTGCCCTTCGTCTGCAATGAAAAGCTTGCGGATTTCCCGCCCTTCGTCGTATCTTACGGGAATATTCTGCAAATTCGGCTCGGTTGACGACAGTCTTCCGGTCGTGGTTAAACACTGCTTGAATACCGTATGA
>CAYXBO010000052.1:0-8036 GCA_964463195.1 uncultured Christensenellaceae bacterium
CGATCGACGCGGGGGCCATCGTGGACAATGTGGCCACAGTCTACGCCGTCTATGCCAGAATTTTTTTGGTTTCCTTCATCATTTTCTCTTCCTCTTTGGTGTAACCGTTGTCAAGGAACACGTCTATTTGAGGAAGAACGTTGGCGATAATCTGGTGCGGGAACTTTTTGAGGTCTTCGCCTTTCGCTTCGTTTTTCAAATCGTTGTAGCCCGCAACGCCCGCTCCGGAAACCGCCTGATAGGTGGAGTACACGACGCGCTTAATGGAAAATGCGTCGTCGAGAGCTTTAAGAGGAAGCATTGCCTGAATGGTAGAGCAGTTGGGGTTGGCGATAATTCCGTGATGGTTTAAGGCCGCCTCGCCGTTTACCTCAGGGACGACAAGCGGTACGTCGGGGTACATTCTCCACTGGCTGCTGTTGTCAACGACGATTGCGCCGTGTTCGGCAAAAATCGGGGCGAAGTCGCGGCTGGTGCCGCCGCCTGCGGAGAAGAGGGCGAAGTCGATTTTCTTATCGACGATATTTTCCTTTTTAAGCTCGATAACCGTGTGGGGTTTTCCCATAAAGTCGATTACCTTACCTGCGGAACGCGCCGAAGCGTAAAGATAATAGGTTTCGACGGGAAGCTTTCTCTCTTCGAGAACCTTCAGAAACATATTGCCGACCATACCGGTTGCGCCGACGATTGCTACGTTGTACTTTTTCATAAAAAATTTCACTCCAAAAGATTTAACCGTAAAATTCAATCCGCCTCGGAAAACCCGCGCGTTACAGAAAAATACAGGTTAATTTATGATATCAAAAAACCCTCTTTTATGTCAATCGATTGACCGCATTGATATTGGTAAAATTGGCTCTTGATTTTTCATGGAAAATGTTGTAATATTTATTCTGTAATTATATTATTCTGACAAGGACTTTATTTAATGGCAAAAAACGGCAACGGTCGCCGCGGCGACTCGGGACAAAATTCCAAAACCTCTTTACTCAAATATCTTGCCTTTGTACCCGAAGCAAGAGAAGTTCAGCCCCCGCAATATCCGTCGGTCGGTCGGTTCAAGTTTTTCAGGGCGGTTCATAAAACCTATTCCTCGTACATGTATTCGCTGTGCCTTATGACGGCGCTTTTCTTCCTGCCGGCTCTCTTTGCGTACGCCTTCCCGTATATGTACGGCATGGAAGCGTTCAGCTACGCGGTGAAGAAGCTTGCGAGACCCTATCTTATGGCTGACCTCGGGTTAGGGCTTTCCTCGGGCGGCTCGTACGTTCAGGCGTCGGTTGACATACTTTTCGGAAGAAAGGTTCAGCTGACGGCAATCGGTCTGTTTCTCCCTATAGGCGGAATAGGTCTTGCAGGTCTTTACCACGTTATAAACAAAATGATGTGGGGCGACCCCTTTACCAAATACAAAACCGATAAAGTAGGGAATACCGTTCCCCGCGTATTTTACGAGTATTTCGTAGGTATCAAAAAATATTGGCTTCCTATGTTAATTATAATGCTCGTTATCGGCGGAATGTTTATCGGCACCTCCTTCGCAATCGTCAACCTCATTGAAAGGATTACCGTAGGCACCGCCAACGCCGGAGATTATATCGGAGCGATTATCGCGTGTATAATTGCGCTTTACGTCTGGCTGACCTCCTTGACGATGCTTCCGATGACCGTTCAGTACAAGCAGAACCCCATTACCGTAAAACTGAGAAACGCCTCGATATTCGATATATCTATGTTCTTCCCGCTGTTATTTATTGCGCTCATTATGGCGCTTATCTTCTGGCTCGGGACGGCAGGGGGCTTTTTCATGATTATCGTGTTGGTGTTCATTCTCTGTATCGGAATTTCCTTATTCGTCATGACGACCACCAACTTTTCGCACTACCTTGCCGAAAAGATTGTAACTCCCGTGTACGAGTATCAGCAGGCTCGCTCTTCGCGCAAGGAAAAGAAGAAAAAGAAGAGATAATATGGGACGCGTGATAAAAGCGGTGGTCTTCGGAGGGCATGCGAGGGTTACCGCGATAGAAATAACCGACGCCGTTCAGACGGCAATAGAAAAACACGGACTGTCCCCGCTTGCCGCGGCGGCTCTCGGACGTTCTATGGCAGCGGGCGCGTATATAGGCGCAAACCTTAAAAACGCGCGCGATACCTATTCCATGACGGTCAACGGGACGGGCGGGCTCGGAAAAATCGTCGTAGCCGGCGACGGAGAAGGTCACTTAAGGGGATTTGTGGGAAATCCCAACTTCGACGCTCCGATAAGAGATACGGACGGGAAAATCGACGTAAGACGCGGGGTAGGCACCGAAGGCGAGATAATCGTTATTAAGGATTTGGGGCTAAAGGAAAATTATATAGGAAGAACGGAGCTCATTTCCGGAGAAATAGGAGAGGACTTCGCCTATTACCTATATAAAAGCGAGGGCGTAAAAAGCGCGGTCGCTTTAGGCGTAAAGGTCAACAAGGACGGTTGCGTCGCGGCGGGCGGGTTAATCGCCGAAGCCATGCCGGACTGCACCGAGGAAGAGATTTTTATAATGGAAGATATAATGTCGCAGATGACCGACATAAGCACCAAGCTCGAGGAGAAGGGCGCCGAGGAGGTTATAAACTTCTATTTCGGACATCTGGACGCCGAAGTCTTCCCCGAAGAGTCTATGGACTGGAAATGTTCCTGCAGCGAACGGAGAATAGAAAATATACTTCGTTCGATTGGGAAGAAAGAGGCGGATTCCATAATAGAAGAAGCCGGAAAAATCGAGATTAAGTGCGAGTTTTGCAACAAAATCTATACATACGACGCTGAAGCCGTAAATAAAATCTTCGGTTAATTGCCGAAAAAGGAGCTGTAATGACAGGAAAGGAGCTAGTGGGCAAAGTTAAAGAGATGCCCGCGTTTTTGAAGAAGCACTGGAACACTCCTCTTAAGAAGGATTGGTCTCTGGGGCTTAAGGAAATGGCAGCGTACTGCGTAGGCGGTATGGGTGTTGCCGGCGTTAACGTGTTCGTTTCGTTCTATCAGCTTACCGCCGGTATTTATATGGCGGCGGAGCTCGCGTTCTCGGTTGACCACTTGATGTGGATTGCCATTGCGACGAACCTCTTCGCTATCTTAAGAACGCCGCTGGTCAGCTGGCTTATCGACAACGTTCAGACCAAACGGTTCGGTAAATTCCGACCGTGGCTGTTGTGGTTGCCGATACCGTGTATCGCGCTGATGTTCTTTATAGGATTTTTACCGGTATTCAGTGCGGGGAATTATTGGGCTCTGCTTATAACGTATACGGTGGCGTTTGCTATTTTACAAACCTTGCTTACCATATACTTTTTTGCATATACCTCTCTGCAGCAGGTTATCTCTCCGAGTCCGGAAGAGCGTTCGGTTATCATATCCGTCGGCTCCATTCTTTATTCTCTCGGACCCTCGATTGTCAACATTCTGTTCCCGCTTCTTGCTAACCTTATCTATTCCACCAACGGTCAGGGGCAGGGAGGCTCGGGCGGTTCTGACGGTATAAACCAAATCGGAACCTTCCAGACTATTCTTCCTATTATGGCAATAGTTCTGTTTGCCGTCGGATTTATTACTGCATTCTGGACGAAAGAACGTGTTATTTTGCCGAAATCGCTTAAAAACGAGCAGAAAAAGACAGGATTTATTCAGGGCTTTAAGAGTACGGTCAAGAACAAATATTTCTGGCTTTACAATGCAAACAACGGCTTGACTAACCTGAGACTTCTGATTACCTCATTCCAGGGCTTCGTATACGTTTACCTCTTGCGTAACGTCTGGGCACAGTCGGTATTCTCTTCTGTACTCGGCTTTGCTTACGTTCCAGGTATGGCTCTGGCGCCTATTATAATTAAGAAATTCGGCGTTAAGAAAACCGTTCTTGCCTCGATGATTGGTCTTGCTATTGCAAACTTCCTCGGAGCGCTTATGACGTCGCTTCCGCTTCCGCTCGAAGCTATGGGCTACGTCTTATTGGTAATGATGTTCTTAGGCTTCTTCAGCGTAGGCTTTACGACCGTCGCGTTTCCGGTACAGCTCGCGCAGATTTACGACTATCAGCAGTATAAAACGGGAGAGCGTCTCGAAGGCTTCATCGGTCAGTTCGGAACCATATTCCTCACTGCGTTTACTATCGTTCAGACGGTTATAACTCCTATCGTTTACAGCGCGTTCGGTTACGTCAGCGATACCAACGCCCTCTATAACAGAGAGACCATAACCGGCATAATAAGGACGATGTGTTACATAGGCGTCGGAGCGGCCGTTATAAGTATAATTCCCGAGCTGTTCTGGGATATCTCCAATAAACGCCACGACCAGATTATGGAAGTCCTTAAGGTAAGAGCGGCTTGCGCCGACGGCAAGTGCGACGAAGCCACCGCTAAGGACATAGAAGAGCGTATTGAAAACGGCGAGCTCGGATTGTTTGCCAAGATGTTCCCCGAAGAGGAAATCGAGCTCAACCAGCCCGACGACCAGGCCGAAGAGCTCAAGGCTCTTGCGGAAAATTCAGATGTGGCTACCGTGGATACTCCCATGACTCCCAATGCGGACGACCCCGTTGAGTATATCGGAACCGAGCCGTTAGACGGCGACGCTTGCAACGATAACGAGGATAAATAAGAGGAGGCGCACGACAATGAAAAAGAAATTATTAGTTATAGGCTTAGTGGTATTGATTGCCGTCGTCGGCGTATTCGCGCTGTCCTCGTGTACCGCGAGCTCCGAAGAGTTTTCGCCTTTCAGAGATAAAGTGGAAATCTCAAACGAAAACGGCGAAGTAAGTACCGAGGAGAAGATAGTAGGGTATACTTTCAATCCCAAAGCTGCGTATGACGGAAACAAAAATATGGTTTTCGACGGAATGACCGAAGTCAAGCCTGTAACCGACGGCGGCGATTATAAAGCAGAAAAGGCATTTCCGGTAACGCACGTAGCCAAGGTTTACAATGAAACAAAGAAAGACTATGACGACCCCGCACCGTATCCGGTTATCGGCTTATCGTCGAATGCTTTCTACAGTGATAAAACGTTGACGAGAGTTGTGCTTCCGGATTGCTATTATATCGTGGGAACTTACGCTTTCTTCGAGTGCTCCAACCTCAAGGAAATCGTTTTGCCGGCAGGTCTTAAAGAGATAAGACAGTGGGCGTTCTACAACTGCAACTCCCTCGAAACGGTTTATTTCCGCGGAACGGAAGGGCAATGGAAAGCGCTGTTGACGGAGAAAGACAACGGCAAACGCGACATTAACGAATACGGTAACGCCGTGCTCGAAAAGCTTACCGAGAATAATCAAATCGTTTACGGTTATACCGGTGATTAAAAGCTTCATTCTCGATGAAGCGACGGTTAAACCGGAGTGCGTAAAACGCACTTCCAACAGGGATTAACAAAGAGCGGAGAATTTAAAATTCTCCGCTTTTTAATTGCACGCCCGAATAGTTTATCACGGCGCACTTGTCGATTATCTTTGCAGGGGCTAGCAGATAGTCCGAAAGGCACTTCAGATATATTCCTCTTTCCTCCGCGCAGCGTTTGATAAATTCTTCTGACGGCGCTTCGGGAAATTCGGCGAGCAGATGCAGTCCGCTGCCCGTATCGTGAATGATGCATCTGCCGAAGGATGTCAGTTTTTCCTGCACCGCGGCGCGCACGCTGCGGTAATATTTTTTCAGGCGGTTTATATGCCTCTCGAAGAAGCCGCCGTCCAGCAGTGCCGCAAGCGTCTTCTGCTCAAACAGCGGAACCGCACAGGCGGAGTGGGAAAATATTTCGATATATCTTTCGTAAAGCGCGGGAGGAAGAACCATATATCCCATACGCATTGACGGCGCAAGACTTTTCGAGAAGGTGTTCATATAAATAACCCGGTCGGGGCAGAGGCTGTACGCGCACTGCAGAGGTTTGCCGAACAATCTGAACTCGCTGTCATAGTCGTCCTCGACGATTAAACCGTCGCGCGAGTTAGCCCAGGCAATCAGCCGCGAACGCTCCGACGCCGGCATAACCGCGCCCGTAGGGTATTGGTGCGAGGGTGAAACGTGCACGACGTGCGCGCGGCTTTTCTCTACGTCGGCAGGGTTTATTCCCCGTTCGCCGACGGGAAGATAGATGCATTCGGCGCCGTTCAACTTATACGTCGCAGAAATTTTTCCGTAACCTGGGTTTTCCACCGCGAAAAGCTTATCCCGCCCGAGAAGCTGAACTATTATTCCGTATAGGTATTCCGCACCGGCGCCTATTACCACGAAACGCGGGTCAACCTCTATTCCCCGCGCACGGTAAAGGTAGTCCGCCACGGCGCGTTTCAATTCGCCGTCTCCGTCGCACGGAACGCGCTCCAATAAGTGTTCGCCGCAGTCCGCAAGCACCTTTCTGATAAGCCGCGCCCACGTAGAAAACGGGAAAAGCTCGGTTGCCGTTCCGTGAACCAGGTCGAGAGAATACTGCTTTTTCTCCCCGCCCGAAAACCTGACCTCGCGCCGACCGTGGAAATCGACGTTGACTTCCGCGACGAAATACCCGCTTCTTTCAGCCGAGGAAATATATCCTTCGGCAAGCAGCTGCTCGTACGCGTTCTGAACGGTTATTACGCTTACGGAAAGGTTTTCTGCCAAAGCGCGCTTGGAGGGCAGCTTTTCGCCGCACTTGATTTTGCCGCTTAAAATATCATCGCGGATATGCGAGTAAAGCGACCAGTATTTGTTTTTTGAATTTAAATCGTAAGTAAGCATTCTGGTATTATAAAATATTACTGATTTGGATATTTTATATAATACCAAATATGTCGTATGATAGTCAAGGGTTCAACGGAGAAATTATGAAATACAAGAGCACAATGAGGTCGTTATGAAAAACAAGAAAGTGTATACTACAACACTGTGGCTTACCTGCACCGCCATGCTTACCGCACTGGTGGTCGTCATGGGATACATACCCGGCATTCCGGTGGTAACGGGAAAAATCTATTGGTGCGACTTTGCAATTTACATGGCGGCGTATCTGATGGACCCGATAAGCGCGGCTATAGTGGGCGGGGTAGGCACGACTTTTTTCGATTTGTTCGGAATAAACGGCACGGCGTACAATGCCATTCCGTCGTTGATAATTCACGGCTTGCAGGGCTTTACCGCTTCGTTTATATTCCTTTTTATGAGGAAGCTTTTTCTTAAAGACGGCGGAAACCGTCGGGAGGGCGTATTGGCGGTTATCTCAAGCTTACTTCCCGCGGTAATCGTAATTCTCGGTTACTTTATAAAGAGAATAACCTGGGAAAAACTGGCGCCCGAGGTCGCCGTACTGAAAATGCCGGCAAACGTTCTGCAGGAGATTGTAGGCGTTGCCGTTGCGGTAGTGATATGCTTCGTTTGCAGACTGAAAAAGCAGCTTACCGCAGCTCACCTTCTGCCGGAATTCAGACGCAAGGTAATCGAAGAACCGCCGGAAGAAAAAGACGGTGAAAATTAAGCTCATAATAAAAGCCGCCCGAAAGAGCGGCTTTTCAATTTGTTTAATCGGAAAAAATCAGTATTCGATTTTCTTTTCTATATAAGAAACCAATTCGGAAAGGGGGATACGGACCTGCTCCATAGTGTCGCGGTCGCGGACGGTTACGGCGTTATCCTCTAAGGTGTCGAAGTCGACGGTTACGCAGAGAGGGGTTCCGATTTCGTCCTGACGGCGGTAGCGTTTGCCGATAGAGCCGGCGTCGTCGTAGGTGGCGGAAAACTTCTTGTTGAGCATATGGAGAACCTCGGTCGCTTTGTCGCCGAGCTGCTTTTTCTGAAGGGGGAACACAGCGACTTTATAGGGCGCGAGAGCGGGGTGCAGGCGGAGAACGACGCGTACGTCGCCGCCGTCGAGTTCCTCTTCCTCGTAGGCGTTGCAGAGGAAGGCAAGCACCGAGCGTTCCACGCCGAGGGAGGGCTCTATAACGTAAGGAAGATATCTCTCGTTTGTTACGGGGTCGATATATTCCATATTCTTGCCGCTCTTTTTGACGTGGCAGTTGAGG
>CAYXBO010000053.1:0-4784 GCA_964463195.1 uncultured Christensenellaceae bacterium
AGTCGGTATAATTTCCGGTTTTGCCGGTAATTCGGCGAAATTCCAGAACGTGACCCTCAACGTTAAAGGTCAGTTCCACGTTGATTACATAGGCGGGGATTTGTTGACTGGAGCATTTATCGGATACGGCGGCTTTGCGGGCTACGCCGACAATATCGCCGCGTTTAAGGATTGCACAATCAATTACTATTACGTGCCCAACAAAGTGCTCAACAACGGTTATACTTTAAATATGTATGAAGTATCCGCAACAATCGGAGCGGGAGACAATAACTATCATCTAGCGTGGGGCGGTTTTGCCGGAATTACCGGTAGCGACGGCACAGGCTCCGATAAGAAGGCGGAAAGACTTACCGTTACGACGCAAGTCGATGCCGAATACGCTAACGATGCCGCCAACAATGTTTCCATTTTCGTCGGCAGAAAGAATAATCCCTCAACTTGGATAAATGCGGGCGGAATGTTCGGATTTACGAAAAGGAACAGGGTTAATTCCTCGTCTACTTCAACTTTATTGCCCGGAGAGATTGACGGTATTATAAATAAATTCCAAGGTAAATTCTACGGGCGCACCGGAACCAGCAGCAACGAGATTTACCTCGGTTCCATCGCCGGAGAGATAGGAAGCGATACGTCGTTCAGCAACGTATATTCTTACGGTGACACAGTGGTAGACGGTAAGTATTACAGGCGTTCCAATGATACGACGCCTAATCTTGCCTACAGTAAAGACAATCTTCCCCACATAGGCTCGGATGTGAATTCGTCCGGAAAAGTTAACACCACCAACCGTATAGCCGGCAGTGTTATCCACAGCCAGAGCCTCAGCATTTACCAGGGAGACGAAGGTTTGGTCGACTACTACTTCGGCGGTAACCGTTACGATTACTACGATGAAAACGGGGTCAAGTATTTCTACGGAACCACCAAGTTTATCAATGGTAACAAGGTCGTTTACTCGCCGTTTGACGATTACACCAAGATAGGAACGGGCGCAGACGGTGCGTATACCGGCGAATGGACGGGCTGGAAGCTTTCCGAGCTTACCTCCGACGGTTATAAGATTTACCGCGATTACGAAAGGAATACCGAAATCGGTTTCATAAAGATAAACGCCGACAATAAGTCCGGAACGTTTACCTTAACTACCACCGACGGAGAGGAGACGACCACGTCCGAGTACAAATTCGACGAAAACGGCGTTCTGAATAAAGCAGGGGATACCGTTATAGGTATGACCGTCGACGTTTCGATGATGACGATAAGCGACACGAACAACACTTATTATTTCAGCGTTCCCGTGTCCCGCACCGAAGCGGATTCCCCAAGAAGAAACGACGGTATCAATATCGAAGTCCTCGCTCCTGCGCAGAGCTTCGTCTGGGAGTACCACACCACGTTCTATGCGAACAACCTCGGAAAAACCTCCGCCGTGTCGCGCGTGGTCTGGAACCTCGACCAGGTAGGCGGTCGCTTCAACAACAACTACGTAGAGAACGACAACGGGTTTGTAATTACTGGCAAGAACGAGGATACGCCTTACAATCATATTACGAACGTAAATTGGTATACTCCCGCGCTCGGACAGTTCCAGACGATGTCTTCCAACAGCGACGGCACGATATTCCAGTTCGTTTACGACGGGCAGAACCACAACAACAATATTTCCGTCACCGTAAACATCAACGGCTCCAAGCAGACCATAACCGCCGACCCGAAGGTCGATATGACCGACGTTGGCGTGTACGTAGTCGGTACCTTCGACCTCGGAGCGGATACCACCTACGCCGGAAGCTCGGGGTACGTATTTATAATCAGTGACAATGAGAGAAAAGGTCAGTCCAGAAACGTTACCTCGCCGCAGCTCATGGTTGTCATTTATCCGAGAGTTTTAAAGATTGTCGGAGGCGTGGCTAAGGAGTACGACGGCACTACGGTTTACGAGCACGCAATAGAGGACGAGCTCAGTATTACGGTCGACGAGGAAGGGAACAGCGATGAAACCGTCGTTTCCGATAATCTGGTCAACGTCGCGGAGGCGGGCTCCTATGAAGGAATTCTCACCAAGGATAAGAACGGCAAAGTAATTGTGGTCGGTGATTTCGACGACAAGAATGCGTCTGAGGAAAGAGCCATCGGGTTTGAAAAACAGAGCAAGCGCAAGGTGCTGTACTACACCGACGCGAACGAAGGCAACGCCAAACTCCTCCTGACCGTCAAGCGCGACCAGGCAAGAAACCCGATAATCGGCGAAAACGATTATCCGGAGCTGACAACCGTGCTTTACGGCTTCGGCACCAACAACAACCGTCTCGACACAGACGACGCCATACCGTTCAATGACCCCGACAGCGTCGTGGCGTTCTACGCGGCAATCGGGCAAATAGATTCCTACGACGAGGTGCGCAAGGCGTTTGAGAAAGCGGCAAAGGAAGCCGGTAAGAACGACGTAAGCGACGACGATATAACCAAGGCGATATGCACGGCTTACGAAGCCTTCACGGGCGCAAAAGAAATTGCGACGACGGAGATTTACAACTTCGAGGCGAGAGTGGGCGGCAAGAACTCCTCCGGTGAAGCGGGCGACGACGCAGACGAATATTACATTCACAGTACCACGAAAGCCGTGATAAACAAAAAGGCTTACGGAGAGCTTTCCACGGATGAGGCGGCGGAATATCATTTCGTGAGCGCCTACATCTACGTTGCGGCGGAGCTTTCCGGCGACCGCGGCTTCAACTACGCGCTCGCGGCAGACGGAGTTAAAGTTCCGATAAACGCGGGAGCTCCGTTCACCACCGGCATTACGGTCGGAAGCGACGGAATAACCCTCGCAGATTATAATAAGGAAGCAATCGGAAACGATTACGTCAAGATAACCCCGAGAGCAATCGACGTGTGGTTCAACGGACTGTTCCAGAGCTTCTACAACGACGAGGATGACGCAGGCTACAACTACAGAGACCACCTTAACGGCGTAACCGTTGTGTCTCTGACGGACGAGAGCGGCGAAGCTCTTGATACGGATGCATTGTTTGCCGACGGTGCAACCGACGAAGAAAAAGCCACGGCTGCCGAGGCAATAAGAAGAGTATTCCCCGACCTGCCGAGCGTTCTGACGGCCGACGAGGTTATAGACTTCTACAAAGAGGTCGAAGCACTTACCGTAGAATTCAACATTTCGGGCACACAGGATGCGGCGATTCGCGCGGCGTTCGTCGAGCAGAATGCTGAAAAAGGACAGGAAGTCAAGCAGTTTGCGCTCGACGTGAACATCGGCGGCGACAACTTTACGGTAAACGACAGCGGCGCGTCTCAGGTCAAGAACCCGAAGAATCCCGTGCTGACGGTAGGACATTACAACGGTAAAATCGGCGAGGACGGACTGCCGTACGTCGGCGACGGCGCGTCGGAAGACAATCTCGAGCAGTACCTGTCGATAACCGACAGAAGGGGCGTCCTTAACCTCAACTACGAGTATTTCGACTATTCGGGCTTCAACTTCTTCGTCGAGAAGGATATTGACATGAACGGCGCGGCGATTTACGGCATCAGATGGAGCACCTCCAATCCGGCAACCTTCGACGGCGGCAACCATGCGATTACCAACTTTACGGTTGCGCGGAACGCAACGGACGGCGATTCCGAAGGTATAACGATAGGATTTTTCCTGACGGTATCCGAAAACTCCGTTGTCAAGAACCTGATTATTGCCGATGCGGAAATTGCGGTTTACGGACAGAGCAAATATCTTGAAGAGCTGACGCCTACGCGAGTCGGAGGCATTGCGGGCTCCAACGACGGACTTATCGATAACGTGGTATTCGAGGGTACCATAAAGCGTTTCTCGGATTCGGGAGACACTCAGACCTCACAAGCTACGCTCGGCAAGGGCTACCTCGGCGGAATAGTCGGCTCCAACCGCCCGACCGGAACGATAAGAAAAGCCTTCGCTTTGGTCAACATCGAGACTGTAGCCGCAACGGTAGACGTTAAAATAGGCGGTTTGGTCGGTGTAAACGGCGGGGTGATAGAGGATTGTTATGTGGTCGGAAAAGCCGGCATGATACACGGTGGCGGTTGCACGGTCGGAAGCGTAGTCGGTGAAAACGGCGTAGACGAAAACGGTGACGACTTACCGATTGTAAACGTTCTCGACATGAGCACGAAGGCGGGCGCGTACGGCGCTACGGTAGAGATAGACGGCGAAACCAAGACCACTGCGGAGCTTAAGTTTGCGGCACTCACCGTCAAGGAAATCGTAGAAAAGTATTCTCTCAAGGAAGAGATATACGGCAGCTCCGAGACGGCTTCCGCCGCTCCGTACGGTTCCAAGGAAAATCCGGTGCAAATCCACAACTTCCGTCAGCTTGAAATGGCGCTCAACATGCCGTATTACTTCTATGAGATAACGGAAAACATAGTGTTCAACACCGGATTTGACGAAGAGAAACTCGACAAGGTAATGGGCAGCGGCTACGGCTACGGAAGGATTAAGCTTGCGGGAGACAAGAGGATAGTGTTGCGCTTTAACGAGGCAAACGAGGAAGTTGCAATCGTCGCGGGAGCGACGGCGGTGACCGCAACCGACGCCTTCATGTCAAGCGCTTACGGCAGTCAGGTGACGCAATACGGCAAACCGTTCTACGAACTGGCACTCTCGTTCTTTGCCTTAAATTTCGAGACGGAAGCGGCAGATTGATAGCCGCCCGCGCGTAAAAATAAGGTAAATAATGTGGAAAAGTGTTAAAAATGTTACGCCGCAATGTGAAAGAATTGTGAAA
>CAYXBO010000053.1:4884-8017 GCA_964463195.1 uncultured Christensenellaceae bacterium
AATAATGTGGAAAAGTGTTAAAAATGTTACGCCGCAATGTGAAAGAATTGTGAAACTTATTGATTGTCAAGTGAGCGGAATGGTATAATCACCCCGAGAGAGTATTAAAACTATAGTGTTTTAACTCTAAAAAATGTGGAGAGTGTGATGGCAAAAAGACAAAGGCGGACCGAAAAGAACGTACCTGAAAAAGAGCCTACGTCGGCTGTTGAGATAAATCCCGTTGTGGCGCTTTGGTACCGACCCGTAAAGGATACGTTGACAGGCGAAACGGCGTTTATCGACGCTCACCTTATGCTGGCGGACAAAGAACTCGGGCTGATGCCCCCCAACATGTATTTCTTCGCCGCGGAGAACAGTAAACGGGCTGAGGAGCTTAACTTTATAGCAATCGACCAGGCGGCTTACGCTCTGGATACCGCAAAAACCGAGTGGGATTCGGAACCTACGTTCTCTCTTATGATTACCACCAGGTTTTTGGAAAGCGACGAGAAGTTCAATTCACTTCTTGCCAAGCTCGAGAGCATGGAGATTAAGAGGAGCAGACTGATACTTACCTTCTCGGCGTTGACCGTTCTGCATCTCGGAAGGGGAGTGAACACCTATCTCAGAAGACTGAGAGAAGAGGGCTTCACCGTAGCGCTGACGGATTACGCGGTCGACACTGCGCACTTCAGTCTCCTGTTCGATTACACCTTCGATATACTCCGTATAGACGCGGATTATCTCGAAGACAGCTACAAATATACACGCAAGAAATCGGCGGTTGAGGTGCTGGTTGCGTTTGCGGAGAAAGAGGGGATAAAGCTCATAGCCAACGGCGTGACGACCTCGGAAATCAAATCCGTAATGACGGAGCTCGGGCTTCCCGTGATGTGCGGAAGCGCGGTTGAGAAAGGTACGTACAAGCTGGATAAAGCCTGCGGTATCGAGGAACCCGAAGAAGCCGAAAACGAAGCGGATAAAGCGGACGAAGCTGCCGAAAACGCGTTTGAGGTAGTGGAAACCGAAGCTCCGGAAGCAAGAGCGTCGGCGAGCGAAAAGATTAAGAACAAAACCGCAGTCCTCGAAGAAGAGGTCGCAAAGGTTAAGGACGAGGATATCGCCAAACCCGAAGCGGAAGAACCTGCCGAAGAGGTAGAGGAAGCCGAAGCTGAAGAACCGACCGAAGAGGTTGAAGAGGCTATAGAAGAAGAACCGACTGAAGAAGTTGAAGAGACCGAAGCGGAAGAACAACCGGAAGAGGTCGAAGAGCCCGAAGCGGAAGAACCCGCTGAAGAGGTTGAAGAGACCGAAGAGGAAGAGCCGACCGAAGAGGTTGAAGAGCCCGCAGAGGAGGAACAACCGGAAGAGGTCGAAGAGACCGAAGCGGAAGAACCTGCCGAAGAGGTTGAGGATATTATAGAAGAGGAGACGGTTGCGCCGGTTGAAGAAGAGACGGAAGAACCGGTTGCCGCAGTCGAAGAGGCTATAGAAGAAGAGCCGACCGAAGAAGCCGAGGAAGCCGAAGCGGAAGAACCCGCCGAAGAGGTCGAAGAGGCTGTCGAAGAAGAACCGACCGAAGAGGTCGAAGAGGCAATAGAAGAAGAACAACCGGAAGAGGACGAAGAGCCCGCAGAGGAAGGCGCGGAGCCCGACAATTCCGAAAACGAAGCGATAGCCAACTACCTGTTGGCAACGTGTATGGACTTCCTGACGGAAGAGGATATCGTTGCGGTAGTGGAAGGCGGACTGGACGCGCTCGACGAAGAGAAGCGCAGAAAGGTTTTCGAGGCAATGTCCGAGGAGTCCGAGGAGCCTCGGGAAGAGGAATATCAGGTATACGACACGACGGGGGCGGAAAACCGCGAGATTGCCGACTTCCTTGCCGCGGAGTGTGGGGATTTCCTGACCGAAGAGGATTTGGAGCTTGTGAGGACGGAAGGACTGCAAGCCCTTGACGAAGAGAAGCGCAAAAAGGTTTTCGAGGTTATGTCGGCGGAGTCCGAAGAGCCTCGGGAAGAAGATTATCAGGTATACGACACGACGGGAGAGGAAAGCAAAAATATTGCCGATTACCTTGCCGAGTCGTGCGGAGATATCCTCACAGAAGAGGATTTGGAACTGATAAGAAAAGAAGGACTTCAGGCCTTGGACGAGGAAAAGCGCAAAGAAGTCTTCGATGCAATGATGGAACTGTTATAAGGAAAGAGGAGTATTATGCAGTCAAACGGTAGAAGCAACGCCAAAAACGAAAGACGGTCGGCAATGAGAAGCTCGGCTGTGCTTGCTACGCTCATCGTTATATTGCTTATTTTCGCGGCGCTGACGACGGCAACGTTCGCCTGGTTCTCCTCCAACCGTTCCGTAACTGCCGGTACGACCGAATTTACCGCCAACAACTCCGACAGCTCGGGCGACGTCAAGATATTCTGGGGCGCGGAGGAAAACGGCTCGGGACTGTCTATCGAAATGGAAAACATGATAAATATGCAACCGACCACTCCGGTTAACGCTTGGGCGGAAGGCACGCTTCTTAGCGACGTGCGCTACCAGACGGCGATACAGAACGGTACCGGCGACGACGCAACGTTTACGAGCGTTGCAAACGTGGCAATGGGTCGCTTACTGCTTGTAGGCAACACCTCGACCGCTTCTCCGGAGAGAAAGGAATTCTTTACGATAGCAAACCTCGGCTCCTCGCCGATAGGCACCAACGTGAGAATGAAAGCCGCCTTCGGAGATTTGGAAACCGACCCCAACTCCGACATTATAAGAGTAGCGGTGTTCGTAGCGAGCAGTGACAGCGACTACGACAGTCCTTCCTCTTATAAATACGTGGGGACTTTAGGGCACGACAACAATACGGATACGTTCTACGGCAATATAACCGACGGTGCACTGGTCAGCAGCCAGAGCAAATATCAGGCGACCAACACCGTGAATTTGGCGTCCGGACTCGCCGCCGGCGGCATGATACACGTAAAACTCCTCGCTTGGTTCGACGGCAACCAGCTGACCGTAAACAGGGCAGGACTGACGGCGAAGGTTACGCTGAGTGTGGAGTTTATAGGGTAATCGCACCGCGAGCGGTGCGAAGTAAATCACGGCTAGCGCCGTGGGTAAATCAAACCTGACGGTTTGGGTAAATCAT
>CAYXBO010000054.1:0-7944 GCA_964463195.1 uncultured Christensenellaceae bacterium
GGCGCGGCGTTCGGCGAAATAGGTGTTTTCGGACTGCGGATGCTGTTTTTGGATTTTATCGAGAAAGGGAATTATACTCTTTACGTTATCCTTATTCAGAAGCTCGAAGCGGGAGTTATAATTTTCGTTGAAATAGTTTATATGGTTGCGCTGACTGTGGAATTTTTTACCCGAAAGCGTTGCTAAATCCGCAGCGGAATAGAGATAATCCTCTTCCTCCCGCGCTTCCACGCCCTTAACTCCCAAAAGCTCCTCTACGGCTTTCTCCGCGCTTTCCGGAACGAGCGCAATATAAAACGGTTTTTCCGCTTCGGCAACCAGCTTTTTCAACACCGCCGTTGCGTCGCCGTCCCCGAGAGGATAACAGTAGTAATGCTGGTCGAGGTCGGGGTCGTAACCGTACATTACCAGCATACCGTCTATAATTGCGAAACGGTAGCGGTAATAATCCTGCCATATATACGTGCCGACTACGCCGTAATTGGATATGTAATTCTTGTTCTTTTGAAAATACGGATGGATTTCCGCATAGTTATCGAAGCCTGTCTTTACAAAATTCAGCATAATGTTTATTCACCCGAAGCCAACCTCGGCAAGCCCATCCTTTACCGGCTCTTTTCGGCTCTATCTGCGTTAAGCTCAATCGACGTAGCTCTGCTACGACTTCAATCGCTTGCCTTGATATAGCGCAAAAATCGAGCGGGCAGGACACTTCGTGTTTTTGCTCCGCAAAAATGTGTTTGCGGAAGTTGTCTTCAGGTATTCCTTTTTTATCTGTCCTAAATATTCAGTTTAATCTATTATCGGCAAAACCCCAAGCGTCAGAACGTCGTCGCGGTTGAGGAAAACCTCTTGCTTCCTCATAACGAACGCTCGGGCAAAGACCGTTCCGCCGGCTCTCTGAACCAAAGTTTCAAGTGCCGCCAACGTGCCGCCTGCGCCGATTGTCGTCCCGACTATTGCGACCTTTTTGCCGCGAATAAGCTCCGCGTCCGCCGAATCGACTCTAAGGTTCTGCATTCTGCCGCTCTTTTTGTCGCGCACCGAAATTGCTATTCCGTCCAGAATATACATCTGCTCGGAACGGAAAGCAACCGCATATCTCGGTTGGTCCGACAAACGCGCAAGGCAGTGCGCAAGCTCCGTGCCCTCGCCGGAAGACGTAAGAACCACGTCGCACCCTTTTATATAAGGATATATCTGTTCTGCGCAATGCTCGGTAAGCTCTTGCCTTCCCTGCAAAGTGAAAACCGCGTAAACCTGTCCGTTTTCGGTGGTAAACGTCGGAAGCTCCGCAGGCATTCCCGCGATAATGGTTTCAATGGTTTTAGTCATAATTTACTCCTTATACTACGTTCACTACCAATGGAAAATCTTCCACCTCAAGCTTATAAACGGCTTCCGCGCCGAGCTCGGGATAAAGAAAGGTCTCGCACTTTTTAACGCAGCTTTTATAGTACGCGCCCGCGCCGCCTATCGCGTCGAAATGCACGCCGCCGTAAGCCCTTATAGCTTCCTTTACGGACTCCGCCCGCTTACCCTTCCCTATACTATATAGGCTTCCCGCAGAAAGCATAGTAGGCATAAACGCGTCCATGCGGTAGCTGGTGGTGGGACCCACGCTGCCGATAACGTCCGAAGGCGCTTTGTCGGCAGGTCCCGCATAATAGATAACCTCGCCGCGGAGAGGATTTTCCGCCCCGCTCTTTATCGCCTCCGTAAGCAAGCGGTGCGCCGCGTCTCTTGCGGTAAACACCGTCCCCGAAAGATATACCGTATCTCCGTGCTTTAAGGTCGCGACGGTTTCTTTTGTCAAAGGAGTGCGGAGCTTCTTTATCATATCTCAATCTCCTTATGCCTCGACGCGTGGCACTGAACGGTTACCGCAACGGGCAGCCCCGCAAGGTGCGTGGGATAGCTTTCTATAAACACCGCAAGCGCGGTAACTTTGCCGCCGTAACCTCCCGCGCCTATACCGAGAGCGTTAATTCTGCCCAAAACCTCTTTTTCGATTTTTGCAAGTTCAGGGTCCTTATTTTCGCTTCCGAGTTTCCTGAACAACGCTTTTTTTGACATGAGCGCACATTTTTCCATAGTCCCGCCGATACCCGCGCCTACTATTACGGGCGGGCAGGGATTGGCTCCCGCGTCGGCGATTGCGGAGACTATAGCGTCTTTTACGCCCTCCACTCCTTTTGACGGAGGAAGCATGAAAAGCCTCGACATATTCTCGCTGCCGAACCCTTTTGCCATAAGCCTTATCTTTATTTTATCGCCCGCAACTATTTCGTAATGTACGACTGCCGGGGTATTGTCTTTGGTGTTTATCCGCGTAAGAGGAGTGAGAACCGACTTCCGGAAATAGCCTTCCCTGTACGCCTCGCGAACGCCCTCGTTGACGGCGTCCGTCAAATCTCCTCCGACGAAATGAACGTCCTGTCCAACCTCCAGAAACACAACCGCCATGCCCGTATCCTGACATACGGCGCAGTTTTCCTTTTCGGCAAGCTCTGCGTTTTTTACCATAACGTCCAATGCAAATCTGGAAAGCTCCTGCTCTTCTTCCCCCACCGCCTTAGAAAGCGCCCTGACGACGTCCCCGTCGAGCTTTACGCAAATATCAAGATAACCTTTTTTTACTGCCTCGCGCACGAGGTCTACGGAAATTTCTCTCATATAAATTATGATAACAAACGGCGCGGTTTAAGTCAAGAAAACGGATTTAAGCGAGTTGCGTTCTTTTTCCTTCGGCATAAACAGAACCGAAATTTACGGTGTAATTTACCAAATCTATTCTGACTTTCGTTATTGACATGTTATCCGTTTATAAGTTAATATAAATATGTATCTGTATATTTACGTATGCGCGCGCAGAAGCGCGCACGGAGAGGCGATGAGAAAGAAGCGTTTGCTGATTATTCCGATACTTATTCTTGCGGCGGTGGTTATTGCGCTTGTTTCTGCATGCACCGTTCCGCTCGGGGAAGTTCCGGTCAGCGCGGTTACGGTGGATGAGACGGACGTTTTTCTCAATACCGTTACCGGCAACGCTTACAATACCCATCAGATATATCCCATTATTTTCCCCGACAATGCCAGCAATAAAAAAGTGGTATTCTATTTTGCAGACTCGTACGACACGCGTTACGTGGATTTGTCGCCGACGGGACTTATAACCGCCAAAGCGGAAAAGCGCGACGAAAACGAGAGAATTCAGACGATTGAAATTATTATTGCCAGCGCGGAAAATACCGACATCAAAACCAGCGTTTTCGTTAAGGTCGAGAACGTAGCTGCGGAAGCGGTTTACTTCAATCCTGCGGAAATTACCGTCAATCTTGCGTCCAAGCCCTTTAAGGCGGAGCCGCATTTTATCCCCGCGCACGCGAGCGTTGACACCGAAATAACCTTCTCGAGCAACAACGAAAGCATTGCGACGGTGGACGCGGACGGAACCGTTCGTCCGGTAGGACACGGCACGACCTCTATTGTCGCCACGGCGTACGGTACGGGAACGCGCCCCGGCGAATTGCGGGTGAGGGTTCTCTATGCTCCGCCGCAATATTCCTTAAAATTCAGCTCCGACGACACTCACGCGTTCAAGCAGAGCCCCGGAGACCAGAGAAGCATTTCCTTTTTACTGATGCCATACGGCAATTCGGTGAAAAACGAATCCGGCGTAACCCTTTCGGACAGCAATCCGTCAATCGTCTGGAGCGTGGGCGGAAAAGCCGTCAGTCCAGTCCCCGAAACCAAAGCCGAAAGATACGTTTTTAAGCCCGATATAAACATAACCCCCGGAATTTACTACGTCACGGTTACCATAAAAGACGCGGACGACCAGACTATCGTCTTAACCTCCGACCCGATATCCATATTCTATCGGCTGTCGGGGATTTCCGTTTCTTCGGAGCTCGGCGAATTCGACACCGTAACCGTCGGCGATTCTACGGTTATTACCGCAAAACACAACCAAAACGAGCACTCGCCGGATTCCTACCGCTGGTATTATTACCGACTTACGCAACAGGACCAGGAGGCGGTTGCCGCCGGCTCTTATGCGGGAGTGTTCGATTACGTTTCAAAAACCAAAGCAAAACCGACGGCTGCAAGCGCGGGCGATTACACCTTAATGGCGGGACAGACGGCAGCTTCTCTCGATTTCAGACCGACCGTCGACGGGGACTATTTCTTTATTGCCGTTCCCGTCGAAGGAGTCGCCCCGAGATACGACCTCGCGGCGAGCCTCAGCCGCGCCGTAACCGTGGAACCGTCCGCAGGCTCCATGATTACCGGTCTCAACTTAACCTACGAGTATAC
Organism: uncultured Christensenellaceae bacterium; assembly: GCA_964463195.1. Lineage (GTDB taxonomy): Bacteria > Bacillota > Clostridia > Christensenellales > DTU072 > CAYXBO01. The sequence continues at coordinate 4,321 of CAYXBO010000054.1, forward strand.
CGAACGCTCCTTCCTTCCCAAGCTCACGTGGCAGGAGGGCTTGGGCGACGTGGACTATTCCGTCGAGGTGCTTTATATCGGAGGAGAAAAGAAGATTTTCAGCACGGAATACAATTCCGAAATGTTCGACGGAGCCTCCTTCGTCTTCCCCGAAACCGGAGTGGATTTCAAGAGAGAATTCAAAATAAGAGTGAGAGTCAACGGAGCTTACGGCTGGAGCGACGGTATTATTTTCTCGCCGAGCGCATTCAACACCGCTATGAGATGGGACTCTGACGTTAAGAAATTCTATTCGGATATAGAGGGGCTTCCCTTCGATACCGTTATGGACGACCCCTACGAAACGGGTAAAATCCTCAATTACATAAGGGTTATGCAGCCCACTGAAAGCCTGAAAACCGAAGCCGGCAACGCGGCGATAACCTTTATAAGCGAACGCAGATGGCGAGTCACGGCGTTGTTCGCGTATTCCACCGCGCAATACGAGGACAAAGGGGACGATACCGAAACCAGAAAAGTTATCTATCCCGACGGAACGGAGGATACGACCACCTACAGCAGTACGCTTGTTTCCACAAAGATAACTTCAGGAAACAGCAACGACCCGAAATTCAAGGAATACATTCAAACATTAAGACTGTCGTTCTTTGCCTATATCGATACTGTGGAATATAAATTTGCGATTTACGATTATGAAACTTATTCCGGCGGACTATACTCATTCTCCTTCGATGTTATCATGCCCACTGCCGACAGTGCGGTAAATTCCTATCACATAAGTCCCAACGACAGACTGGGACAGGTGATAGACAAATTCGACGGAGGGGACGAAGTATATACCGCGGTAAAGGGAACTCTTCCCGTAACCTACGAGTTCTTTAAGGGAAGAGATAAGCAAACCTCGGTAACCACCTCCGACCAGCTCTACTATGCGGCGGTTCTTGGACTTAAACCCGTTCCGGTTGCGGGAAGCGCTGCGGACAAAGTATATAAAGCCGCGAGAGACGTTCTGAAATCCATCGTTTCCGCGGACGCGACGGACAGAGAAAAGGTTATTGCAGTCTACGACTACATGATAAGAAGCGTTTACTACGACCACGCCGCCGCATCGGACGATACCGTTACCTATTCCGACGCTGCCATGCACCTCGAGGGAGTGTTCGGCGTCGGCACGCCTTCAGGCAAACAGCTTGCCGTCTGTGACGGTTACGCCAAAGCCTTCGCGCTGATGCTCAATATGATGAATATTCCGTGCGTGAAGATTGTCGGGGCATCCAACGGAGTCGGACATGCTTGGAACAAATTCTTCATCGAAGGCAAATGGTATCTCGCCGACCCGACCTGGGGCGCGAGCGGAGCAATCAAAGTGAACGAGCAAATCGGTGAGATTGCGAATTACAGCTTCCTGTTTGCAACGGATGCGGAATTTGCCGGAGACCATATTGCAAGAGGTTATTCTCCCGCAACCGCAACCGTCAACGAGCTGCTTTACTACCGCACTGCCGGCACTCTCATAGACGGAGAGGAAAGCCTCGCGGCGTTTGTGGAAACCGTCGCAAGCGTTGCGGCAAGCCTCGAAAGCGGTAAGAAGGTCGTACTCAATTGCTGGTTCGGCACGGAGTATCTCTCCGACGAACAGAAAGGAATAACCCAGATTCTCAAAGAGGTTTCGGCGCTCACCGGCGTTAATCTCTCCGCTGACGTCTGGCAGCACGGCAACGCAAGACGCGTAACGGTTTCAAAATAATTAAATCGGGTCGAAAGACCCTGGGAGCGTATTTATGTTTCAGACAACTAAAGGGCAATGTTTTCTCGGAGAAACCCTCATTCTTTCCAACGGGTTTATAGAACTTGAGGTCACAACCTCGGTCGGTCCGCGCATCATCTCTCTCAAAAAGAGAGGCTGCGAAAATATCATGTTTCAGGACGAGCTCGACGAGGTCAACAGGGACTGCTCCGCTGTGTTCGGGCAAGGAGCTATGTGGCACATCTACGGCGGTCACAGAATATGGCTCTCCCCTGAGGGTGAGGAAACCTATTATCCCGACAACGGCAAGGTTGAAGTGAACGTTCTCCCCAACGGCGCGGAGTTCACCACGGCGCCGTTTCCAGTCATAAACGCGCAGTTTACGCTGAAAATCGAATTTATGGGCGATAACGAGCTACGTATCGGGAATATCGTCAAAAACCTCGCACCGCACCCCCGCCTTATGTGCGTTTGGGCGCTGACGGTCATGAGGACGGGCGGAGAATTCTGCATTCCGTTCAACACAAGGGACACCGGACTTCTCGCCAACCGCAACCTCGTCATCTGGCCCTACACCAATATCGAGGATGAAAGAATTTCCATAACCAACGAGGACGTGACATTAAGAGGCGTTCGCGGCGCGTCAAGCAATATTAAGCTCGGACTTTACGCCGAAAGGTTTATCGGCGCGTATAAAAGAGGAGATACCACGCTTATCAAAAAGCTGAGACCGGCGGCTCCTCCGGAATGCTACCCCGACTTCTGCTGTAACATCGAAACCTACACCTCCGCAATTATCCACGAGGTGGAAACGCTGTCGCCGAGGACCTCCGTCGCTCCTCAGGGTACGCTGGAGCACGTAGAATTCTGGGAAGTTCTTTAATAAGGAGATATTACCGAAATGAATCTTAACCGAAAAGCGCAAATAGTAAAAGGCAAAGCCGCGCATACCTGCATGTTCGTATCGGCGCATCAGGACGATATCGAAATCGCCTGCCCTATGGGGGTTATGGATTGCTATAAAAAAGAGGACAAGGGTCTTGTTGCCGTAATCGTCACCGACGGAGGCGGCAGCCCGCGCGCCGGTCGTTTTGCCGACTATACCTACGACCAGATGGTTGCTGCCCGCGCCAAAGAACAGGCGGAAGCGGCAAGAATAGGCGACTACTCCGACCTCATTATGCTGTTCTACACGAGCGCCGAGACCAAAGACAAAAACAACACCGCTCCCGTAGACGACCTCTACAATATCCTTATGGAATATAAGCCCGAGGTTCTCTATACCCATAACCTCGCCGACAAGCACGAAACCCACGTTGCCGTCGTTCTCAAAACCATTGCCGCCGTTCGCCGTATGCCGAAGGAGCTCCGCCCCAAGAAAATGTACGGCTGCGAAGGCTGGCGCGACCTCGATTGGATGCCCGACGAGGAAAAGGTTCTGTTCGACGTAAGCGGCTCCGAGGAAGTCATGACCGCAGCATTAAGAGCCCACGTCTCCCAGGTCGAAGGCGGAAAAAGCTACGACGCGGCAGTCGTAGGAAGACGCGTTTCCAACGCAACCTTCTCCCAAAGCCACAGCGTGGACACCGCGGAAGCTATAGCCATCGCTATGGATTTAACGCCTCTTATCGAAAACGACAGCATGGATATAAAACAGTTTGTTTTGGATAAGATAGAAAAGTTTAAAAACAGTTTGTATATTTAGGCGTACTTTTTTCTGCGAAGAAAAAAGTACCAAAAAAGCCCTGTGCAAGCGGAAACCCGCGAATGCTCGCAACGGTTTCCGCTTGTAGTCTTTATTGGGGGCTTGTTTTTCGTCATTGCGAGACTTTAGTCGAAGCAATCCAGGCTTAATAACATATCCGCTTGGGTGGGCG
>CAYXBO010000055.1:0-7561 GCA_964463195.1 uncultured Christensenellaceae bacterium
AAGGACTGGGACGCATACCGAAACAATTCTATCGGTTTCGTATTTCAAACTTATAATCTTATTTCTCATATCAGCGTTCTGCAAAACGTCGAGCTTGCGTTGACGCTCTCCGGAATAGGTATTGAGGAACGCAAAAAAAGAGCCATCGACGCATTGAAGGAAGTCGGTCTCGAAGCTCAGATAAACAAAAAGCCCAACCAATTATCAGGCGGTCAGATGCAAAGAGTCGCCATTGCAAGGGCAATAGTGAATAATCCGCAAATTATATTGGCTGATGAGCCGACGGGTGCGCTTGATAGCAAAACGAGCGTGCAGATTATGGAGCTTTTAAAGGAAGTTGCCAAAAACCGTTTGGTAATTATGGTTACGCATAACGCCGAGCTTGCCGAGGAGTACAGTACCCGTATTGTCAGAATATCCGACGGCGAAATCGTTGGAGATACCGCGCCGTATGATGTGGAATGTGAGCCTGAAAATAGCGATGCCGAGAGTGAGAGCTCCGAAGTCGCGGCAGCCGACGTTACGATAACAGCCGAGGAAATGCCTGTTGAGCAAAACTTAAATCAGGAGGAAGCCAAGGAACAGCCTAAAAAGGTCAAGAAAGCTAAAACATCGATGTCCTTTCTTGCCGCGCTTTCTTTATCGCTCAAAAACCTTTTTACCAAGAAGGGCAGAACCTTTATAACCGCATTTGCCGGTTCTATAGGCATTATAGGAATAGCTCTCGTTTTGGCTGTCTCAAACGGCATCAACGGTTATATTGCCGACGTTGAGAAGAGCTTTATGTCAAATTCTGCTATGCGGATTGAGAGGGTGGCAATAGACTATACTTATATGTTCACATCGTTTTCAGACTCTTCAATGAGCGACATGAACGATATGGAAAAGACTTTCCCCGATGACGGCGTGGTTGGCAGATACAGTAACAATATGTTCGCTACGATGATAAATTCCGTAGCTTTCAGTGACATAAGCGACGGTTTTAAGCAATATCTCGAACAGAATTTGTCCGCCTCCAGCTACAACACAATTGAATATACCTATGATATAAGCTTTAATACTGTAAACAGAGATAGAGTAGTAGACGTAAAACAGTTTGAACAAATGGTTTCCAATCAAAGCTTTGTTACTGCCAATTACGATATTCTTGCGGGAAATTTGTCCTACGATAACAAATTCGACGTGTATGTTATCGTAGACGAAAACAATAAAACAACTGCAGAATGCTTTGAATTACTGGGCATAAATTCTTTGACAACGACGCTCAACGACCTTATCGGAAAGAAAATTAAGGTTGCATACAACGATACTGTTTATAAAGCAAGCAACGGAAAATTCAGTTATCCAAAAGGGAACACTGTTTCGGAAGACGATTATAATAATCCAGAAAAGTGCTATGAGTTGAACGTAGCGGCGGTTCTGAGAATTAAGAATAACGATACCGCAAACAAACTTTTAATGCGCGGAATTTATTATAATCCGATTCTGGCGACTTATATATTGGAGCATGAAGCTACTTCCGAGGTTGTGGTTGCTCAAAAAGAGCTGATGGAGGCGCATTCTCTCAATCCTAGCATTTTCATGCCCGGCGTATTACCGGACAGAGATTTTTATAAAAGTATTCTCGACGACGGATATATTACGGATATGGAGGAATTCGGAGATATAGAAGGCATGCTCGGCGCTGTAGGGCAAAGCTTTTCCATTTCCAAATACAGTCTCGGAACAATCAATTCCGACACCCGTTACGACAGCGTCAGCATATATCCGACGAGCTTCGACGCAAAAGGCGAGGTTATGAGCGTTTTTCAGTCATATAACGAAAGTCTTCCGGAGGGAAGCTGTGGCGTGACATATTCCGATACTATGCAGCTGGCGTTTGATTCTATGGCTGAGGTTACGGATATCGTAACCTACGCTCTCATAGCGTTTATTGCGATATCACTTATAGTTTCAACCGTTATGATAGGTGTAATCACCTATGTTTCGGTAGTGGAAAGAACCAAAGAAATCGGAATTTTGCGTGCGATAGGCGCGAGAAAGAAGGATATTTCCCGAGTATTTAATGCTGAAACATTTATAGTAGGAGCGCTGGCAGGAATTATAGGAATAGTTATTTCCTATATTATTTCCATTCCGGCAAACTTTATTCTGAAAAACCTGACCGGCATTTTAGGGCTTGTAGTTCTCAATCCGCTTCATGCATTTATACTGGTAGTGATAAGCATTGCACTGACTCTCATTTCCGGACTTATCCCTGCAAGAATTGCCGCAAATAAAGACCCGATACTTTGCTTGCGCACCGAGTAAAATTTAAAGTCGGAGAAATAATTATGAGTAAATGTTATGACGAATACGTTAAAATAAACGATATAAAGCAGTATTTTTTGCATTATCCTGATAATTCGGGTTGCGTTGTTTTATTCTTGCACGGCGGTCCAGGTCAAAGTGAAGCCCAACTTGCTTATAAGACAATCCTTAAAGACAGGGCTTGCAGCGTAGTGTATTACGACCAGCGCGGCACCGGTAAAACTCAATCGAAGAATAAAAGCAAGCCGGACACTATTACAATGGATAGGCTTCTGAGTGATTTGAAGGAAACCGTGCGGTATATTCGCAACAAGTATCCTAATAAAAAACTCATTCTTTTAGGGCATTCCTGGGGCTCGGTTTTGGGAATGGAATATATCAAAGAGCATTCGGATACGGTTGACGCTTACGTCGGTATGGGGCAAGTCGTAAGTTTCAAATGTGGAGAAAAGGTTGCCTACGAACGGTGTTATAAGTGGGCAACGGAGAAAGACAAAAAACGACTCGAAAGTATAGGAGATTATCCGGATTGTATAACGAAGGAAAACATCAATGAAAAGTGCCCGAAGTTCAGGAAAATACAGGCAAAATACAATTTAACAGGCTATAGCGGCGGAAATATGCAGCTGGTTAAAATATTTATGAACAGCCCGATTTTTTCTGTTGCAGATATTATACAACAGATTAAAGCGCAGAAATCAAACGTCAATCTTTTGGAATTATTGGCAGAGTATGATATTTCCGACCGCACAGAGTTTTCCATTCCTGTCTACTTCATTTGCGGTGAAAACGACTGGCAGGTTCCGAGCGTAGTAGTTAAAAAGTTCTTTAAAACTATAGACGCTCCCGATAAAGAATTGTTTTGGGTAAGGGATGCCGGACATTTGACTGATTTGGATAATCCTGTAGAATATAACAAAGTATTAAAGTCGATTTGCGAGAGGATTGCAAATTATGAAAAGTAATTATAAAAAAATAATTTTAATTACTTGCATTATTATATTAGTTGTCGGTTTGTGCGTTAGTATCGGTTTTAATATTTATCAAGCGTTTTACGGTTGGGACAGCTATTTACAGAGTACGGACGAAATTTACGTTATGGAAGCCGGTATCTTAAAAAATAACTTGGAATTCCACGCCGGAAACGATTTTGAACTGAAATACAGTTTTTCTCACGAGAATTATGCGCAGCTTAAAAGTAAGTACAATTTAGAAAACACGGCAAAGGAGGGGACGGAATTCCAAAGAGCTCTGAGGCTTATGAATGAATATGCGCCGCGCCTGACGCATAAAAGCGATTACGACAACCACATTCCCGTGAATGCGTCGGATTTGTTGGATTACAGCTTAGACAATAAAGGGCAGGGCATAAATTGTAGGGCTAAAGCGCAAATTTTAAATGAAATGTGCCTGTCTCTCGGTATCTATTCCCGCAAGGTCTGGATTATGCCGTATTCGGATTATGACAACGACTGCCACGTGGTAAACGAGGTTTGGGATAGCTCGCTCAATAAATGGGTTATGCTTGATATTACCAATAACGAGTATTGGGTGGATGTAAACGGAACACCGCTGTCTGTTCTCGAAATAAGAAGTAAGTCCGCATTGAATGAGTTCTGCACGCCTGTAGCGGTCGGAGACAAAACTGACGATTTACAGAGCTTGAAAGAAAAGAATACAGGCGATTTTCTTTATATAGTTAAAAATATGGTTTATATGGAATACTGCTCAGAGTACACCGTAGGTGAAATTGCACCGTATTATCTGTTGCTTCCGCAAAATATTCCGACGGAGTACGAGTATATTATTTCAAAGAATTCCGTAGAACGTTCTCCGGTTAAGTAAAAGCCGGATTTCGGGAGAGAGAAGATATGGCAATGTGGAATCCGTGGAGAGGATGTAAAAAATGTAGCGACGGCTGCCTGCATTGTTATATTCATAAAGGCGATTTCAAAAGGAATGTAAATACCAATGAAATTGTTAAGACAAAAGATTTCGGAAAGCCGACAGAAAAATTAAAATACGGCGATTACAAAATGAAATCCGGAATTGTTTATTTATGTTTTTCTACGGATTTTCTCATAGAAGAGGCTGATGAGTGGAGAAATGAATGTTGGAAAATGATTAAAGAACGACAGGATTGTACTTTTTTGTTTCTTACCAAAAGAATAGACAGATTTATGAAATGCGTTCCTTCCGACTGGAATAACGGATACGATAACATTGTAGTATGCTGCACTGTTGAAAATCAGAAGAATGCAGATTACAAATTAGCGATATTTAAAGATTTACCGATTAAACATAAATGCATAACGGCTCAACCGCTGTTGGAAAGAGTGGATATCGAAAAGTATCTTGATGGTATAGAACTGGTTATAGTCGGTGGAGAATCCGATATAGACGCCAGGGAATTCAATTATGACTGGGCTTTGGATGTCAGAGAACAGTGTATAAGAAAAAATGTTGATTTTGAGTTCAGACAATGCGGAACTTATACGTTAAAAGACGGGGAGCGATATAAAATACAAACAAAAGATTTATGCCGGCAAGCTAAATCGGCAAATATCGATTACAAAAAGCAATAGTCGGCTTACGGTTTATAATAAAAAAGCTCTTGGAAATTTCCAAGAGCTTTTTATTTAGCAGTTCAGAAAAGTCGGGCTTAAATTCTCTTATCCGCTTTATATTCGGTGTGGAGAATGTCGTGAGCTTTGTGGCTGTTGGGGAACCCGAAATAATCGTTGTAAAGAACGTCCATTACAGGAGAATCGGAGCTACGGCGGAACTCGTTTGCCACGTCTGCAGTGTAAAGGGCTTTGGCGCGGGTTTCTTTGAGCTCCACGGTATTTCTCACGCTGTCGGAGAGAGTGGGCTGTCCGCCGCCGTTTACGCAACCGCCGGGGCAAGCCATGATTTCGATAAAATCGTAGTTCTTTTCGCCGGACTTAATTTGTTTGATAATGGTTTCGGCGTTGGCAAGACCCGATGCAACGGCAACGCGGATGGTGTTTCCGGCAACGAGGTAGGTTGCTTCTTTAATAGGATTGGCACCGCGTACGGCAAAGAAATCCAACACCTCAAAGCTTCCGTCCATCATGCGTGCTGCGGTGCGGAGAGCGGCTTCCATAACGCCGCCGGTCGCTCCGAAGATTGCACCGCCGCCGGTTGCTACGGCAAACGGATTGTCGAATTCCTCATCGGGAAGCTCGGTGAACTTGATACCTGCGGTTTTAATCATGCGGGCGAGCTCACGGGTGGTTATTGCCGCGTCTACGTCTTTAATCATTTCCTCGCGTTTGCACTCGTTCTTTTTGGCTGTGCAGGGGATAACGCTGACGACGTAAAGATTTTCCGGCGCAATGTTATTCTTTTCACACCAGTAGCTCTTGAGGAGAGCGCCGAACATTTGTTGCGGCGATTTGCAGGTGGAGAGGTGCGGTATCATTTCGGGATATTTCTGTTCCACGAACTTGACCCAACCGGGGCAGCAGGAAGTGAACATCGGCATAGGCTTACCGGTTTTGATACGGTTAATAAGCTCGCTTGCTTCCTCCATTATGGTAAGGTCTGCGGTAACGTCCATATTAAAGACGTGCGCGGGTCCGAGTCTTCTGATTGCCGCAACCATTTTGCCTTCGACGTTTGTGCCAACAGGCATATCGAACGCTTCACCGAGCGTAGCGCGTACAGACGGAGCGGTGAAGAACACGACCTGTTTCTGAGGATTGGAAATAGCAGACCAAACCTCGTCAATCGTAGAGCGCTCGGAAAGGGCGCCTACAGGACAGGCGACGATACATTGACCGCAACCTACGCAGACGGACTGCGCAAGAGGCATGTCAAATGCGCTGCCGATATGAACGTTAAAGCCTCTGCCGATATGACCTATGGCGTTTACGTGCTGCTTCTGGCAAGCTGCAACGCAACGGCTGCAGTTGATACATTTGTCGTTATCGCGAACGACGGCAGGAGCGGCGTTGTCAAGCGGAAGAGTGAAGTTTTCGCCCTGGAAACGGTCTTCGTCTACGCCGTAGCCCAAAGAAAGCTTCTGAAGCTCGCAGTTATGGTTACGTTCGCAGGAAAGACATTTCTTCTTATGCTTGGAAAGAAGAAGCTCCAAAGTCATTTTTCTGCTCTGACGGCATTTTTCGGTGTTCGTACGGACCTCCATGCCTTCGGCTACGGGGTATACGCAAGCGGCAACCAATCCGCGGGCTCCCGTTGCCTCGACGACGCACATACGGCAGGAGCCGACGCAGTTTACGTCTTTCAGGTAGCAGAGAGTAGGGATTTCGATATGCGCCAGACGCGCAGCCTCCAAAATGGTAGTTCCCTCAGGAACGGTAATATGAATATTATTTATAGTTAAATTTACGTTTTTAGCCATTTCAGTTACCTCACTTTATCTCGATTGCGCCGAATTTGCAGTTGCTCACGCAAACACCGCACTTAATACATTTAGCCGGGTCGATAACGTGCGGCTGTTTGACGGTGCCGGAAATAGCGTGAACGGGGCAGTTACGTGCGCAGAGGGTACAACCTTTGCACTTTTCGGGAATGACACGGTAAACCCTAAGAGCTTTACAAACGCCTGCCGCACACTTCTTGTCAACGATATGCTCGACGTATTCGTCGCGGAAATAGCGGAGAGTGGAAAGAATGGGGTTAGGAGCACTCTGTCCCAAAGCGCAAAGAGAGGATTGCTTCATATGGGAAGCAAGCTCTTCGATTTTGGTGATATCCTCGGGCTCGCCTTTGCCTTCGGTAATCTTCGTGAGAAGCTGGAGAAGGCGTTTCGTGCCGATACGGCAGGGCGTACATTTGCCGCAGGATTCGTCTGCCGTGAATTCCAGATAGAATTTGGAAATGTCGACCATACAGGTGTCTTCGTCGAGGATAATCATTCCGCCCGAGCCCATCATGGAGCCTACTGCAAGCAGGTTATCGTAATCGATAGGGGTGTCGATGCAGGATGCTGGAATACAGCCGCCCGAAGGACCTCCGGTCTGAGCCGCTTTGAACTTTTTACCGTTGGGAATACCGCCGCCGATTTCTTCGACGATTTCACGGAGGGTAGTACCCATAGGAACTTCGACGAGTCCGACGTTGGTAATTTTTCCGCCGAGAGCGAAAACCTTTGTTCCGGAGGAGGTTTGTGTTCCGATTGAAGAGAACCATGCTGCTCCCTTCATGATTATGGGGTTGACGTTTGCCCAGGTTTCGACGTTGTTAAGAATAGTGGGCTTTTCAA